>CAZLRM010000019.1:0-17618 GCA_964561895.1 uncultured Christensenellaceae bacterium
ATATATTCAGGACGCGATAGCCTACAGCAAAGCCGTTGGGGAAGCGGCGATGGCGAGCAATGCGGCGCTTCAGGCGGTATTTGACAAAGCGAACAAAGCATGGAGCGAATATTTCCGCGGAAGTCCCACTGCAAGTGGCGACGATTTCAACAACAGGATAGACGAGATCAACGATATGCTGGATAGAATAAGGTTTGCGTTGGATTAAGGGTTATAAGGACGCGGACAACTAAAATAATGAAACAACTTGGCAGAAAGGATAAAAGAAGTTCTCGGTTGGAAAGGAGCTACAGTATGACGCAAACACTTGCCCTTTTGTGCGCGTTGATGCTCATAGGAACGAGTTAACTCCGACTGGACACATTTTGGACACAAAAGCTTTGAAATTACTCTGAACGTTATAGACGCAATGAAACGGGAAACGCCTTCATATAGGCGTTTTCTGGACGCAGTATAACGCAAAACACTAAAAAAATACGATCGATTCTGTTACGAATACTAGACGATAATTAATTCTTATTGTCACAAAACCGATAGGGGGCAATTTAACCGCTTTTAAGCAACCTTGAGTAGACTAAAATAGACATTGTGTCTACAGACAGGCTGATACTGGCTGAAATTCAATGAAACGAGAAGAGAAATCGAGCGGGGTTTAACAAGACAGGATGGCACGATTTGAAAAGCAGTAGACATGCTGATATACATATTCTGTAAGTTCGACTCCCCTCGCCTCCACCAAAAATTCAAGTGACACCGTAAGGTGTTGCTTTTATTTTTGGCAAAGGAATGGAGGAGTCGAACACGAACGCGCCCCCGCCAGTGGAACCGGAAGCGAGCGCTGCCATTGGCAGATGAAGCGAGTTAGAGGTTCTGTAAGCAAGGGAGTATGACGAACGGTTAGTGAAGGCAGACGACCATTGCGAACAGAGGAGGATGAAGGCGCGTGAGGCGGCGTGACAGGGAGCTAAGCGACCGGAGCGACTCCCCTCGCCTCCACCAATTTTCAAACACTATATTGCATGATATGGTGTTTTTAATAACACTACCGGTTAATTATAGAGAGAAAATTAAAGACTTTTGTTAAGGTATATAATAACTAAAAAGGGTAGTAACAGACTTTGTCGAATATATTAAAGATTCAAAAAAAAGAAGGTAGATACATTGGATGTTCAAGCGAAAGAACAAAAGTTTCATTTAAAGACTCTTATTGATTATTTCGTTGCTTTTTCAACTATAATATCTATGTTATTGGTGCTTTTTACCTTAAATGAAATGCGAACCCAACGCGATAATACATATATGCCTGATGTTGTTGTCGAAACAAAACAAATGTTTGTTTACTGGGGTGTTAAAAGTCCCTATATTGTTGATGACCCTTCTCTGCCTATTGAGGATAATACAAAAATTACACATATTAAGATGGAACTATTAAACATCGGTGTCGGAACAGCAAAAGAAATAAAGTTTACCCTAAACAACGAAGGAATCGAGAAATGGATTACACTTTTGAAAGAAAAGAATCCTAAAAAAGAATATTCGTATAACGATGAAGAAGGAATAATAAATTTAAATATAGATGGTAGGAAGATTGGCTTCGGAAAAGATTATAAATTTGAAAAATTATTTTTACTTCCTAACGCCAATGAATCATTCTCTTTTTACCTTCCACTTATATATCCAATTCTAATTCAAAAGTTATATGAATCCTATGTAACTATCCCCGAAATTCCAATTACTATTGAGTATTCAGATGTACAAGGGAAACAATATAAAAAAAATGCTTCACTATTAATTGAAAGTTTATTGCTTTCAGCAGATTCTGAAGGTAATGGTTTTGCTCAATATAATATCGTAATAGAATAGTATCCTTAAAAAATTACAATAAGTGGAGCATTGAGCAAGGGGTAATCGAGGTAGATATTTGGGTAGATATAACTGCAAAAGAACTACCGAAATCATAGATGATTAATGATGAAAAAAAGGCAAACCTGATTTTCAAAAATCGTGATAGAAAGGGAAGAAAAGCGATTTTCGAAGACGGGACGAGAGGAGCAATACTACTGTCTACTCCCCTCGCCTCCACCAAATTATAAAAAATGGGTACCGTGAGGTATCCTTTTTTTATGTTTTGATAAGGTGGTGGGAGTCGAAGCGAGCAAGCCGGAATCGAGCGCGCCAGTGGCAGATGAAGCGCGCTGAAGGCTCTGTGAGTAAAGGAAAATGCCGAGCATTGGCGAAGGCAGGCGACTATTACGAACAGAAAGAGAAAACGTGCCGGTGGCACGTTTCAAAAAACAGCTGTTTGTTAATCAATGCATATATTATTCTATTTCACTGCGCGTTTTTTGAGCAGAAATGCCCCGGCAACTGTAAAAAAGCACAAGCCGCAGAGGACGATAATCCATATGAAATTCTGCCCGGTGGAGGGAAGCCCGGTGCCTCTGATGGTAACAACGTAGCTTACGGTTTGCCCTTCCAATGTATAAGTGACCGTCGTGACGCCGTTTCTAAGGCCTGTGAACGTGTTTGCGTCGCGGGAAAGATGCTCTTCGTCATAGTCCCATTCGCCGCCCTGTATGTTGGGGGTTAAAGTGAGGCGGCCGCCTGCGAAGATGGTTCCGCTTTCTACCGAGGACGAAAGCGTCGGCTGCGCGCTCCACTGCGCGAAAAGAATGGTGTTCGCGGTAAATGTAAAAGCGCTGCCCGCGGGATAAGTTGTTCCGCCGCCGTTTGCTGCCGTGTTCCAGCCGATAAACGTATAATAATTTCGGGACATGCTGGCGTTAGCGGATACCGCCGTCGTGGTGCCGGCGTGCTGCGTCACAGACACGGGCGTTTCACCACTTCCGTTGTTCGCATTGTAGGAGAGCGTGTAAAGCCGCAGATACGCGCTGAACGTGGGTTCCCATGCTGCCGGAACGGCAACACCATAAGCCGTCTCCGTATCCGTACTGAATTCATAATATGTGTGCGTATCAGTAGTGACTTCGATACTATTGTCGTTTGCCAGAAACGCCGCCGCTGTGCCGGATATGGAAAGGCTGCCGGAAGAACCGTTTTCCCCCAAACCGATATCATCCGCATCGTTGGTTCCGATGGCGTAAATCGTACCGCCGGACAGCGAGATCGTCCCTGCGTTTCCGCCGAGGCCGGTACCGAAAGGATTGTAGTAGGTTCCGCAGCCGATCCCCGCAGCGTTTATCCCGCCGGTCGCAATCACCGTCCCTCCTGTGATATTGATGCTTGCAGCACTTCCCGCAGCGCCGCCGCCGATCCCAGCGCCGCCCAAATCGCCGTCTTCGTCGTCTTCACCGCTTCCGCCGGCTGCAGTGATGCTGCCGCTGTTGATTGTGATAGTACATGCGTCGGCCCAGAATCCGCTGCCGATACCTGCTGCTTTATCGCCGCCTGTTGCTGTGATTGTGGCATCGGATATCGTAATGGAGCCGCTGGCCGATGCGTACTGGCCGCTGCCGATGCCTGCGCCGCCCTCGTCGCCGTGAGCTTCAATTTCGCCGCCGGACAGTATGACAGTGCCCGCTTCGCCGCCGACATCGATATCGCCATCGCGGTAGCCGCCGCCGATGCCCGCAGCGCCGCTGCCGCCGGTCGCTGTCACTGAGCCGCCCGATATGGTCGTAACGCTGCCGTTTCCGGAGTAGCCGCCGCCGATGCCCGCAGCACCTGAGCCACCGTTGGCTTCAACTGTTCCGGCGGATATCGTGATGCTGCCGCCGTTAGATGTGTATCCGCCGCCAACCCCCGCTCCGCCACCGAAAAAACCGCTGCCGCCTGTGGCCATCACGTCGCCGCCGGATATATTAATGCTGCCGTCATCATCGGATGAACTGCCGCTGCCGATGCCTGATGCAGCAGCCCCGCCCTGCGCGACAATATCGCCGCCGGTGATCTCAATGTCGGCTGTGCTGCATCTGCCGCCGCCGATGCCCGCCCCGCCGAGATCCTCACCCGAACCTCCGGTGGCGGTCACGTCTCCGCCTGAAATGGTGATCGTAGTCGTCGATGCTGTGCTGCCACCGTCTCCGCTGCCAATGCCTGCCCCGCTGCCCGTGCCCTGTGCTGTCACGGTACCGCCGGATATAAGGATATCGCCGCCGCCGTTTCCGGCATAACCGCCGCCGATGGCCGCGCCGCCGCTACCTCCCGTTGCGTTGACCGTACCGCCCGCGATCGTGATGCTGCCTCCGCTTTGTTCGTTGCCGCCGCCGATGCCCGCGCCGCCGCTGATACCCACCATCGCACCTGAGCCGCCCGTCGCGTTCAGCGTGCCGCTACCGGAGATGGTCAGTGCCGCTGTACCGGCGACACGAACCGCCGCCGCGCCGGATTTGCCAGTCAGCGTCGAAGTGCCTGCGAGTATCAGTGTGTTACCGCTGCCGGTAAATGCAACCGGGGTTCCCGCAGCGCTTAATGTGTTGTTTATTGTGACACTGTTCAGCGTGAGCGTAACGCCCGCACCGCATGAAATCTCCACATTCTTCGAACCGGTAATCGTCGCCGTTGCGCCCGCCGCGACCTCAATCGGGTCTCCGTCCGCAATGGAATACGAAACAGTCGAGCCGCCCGCGTGTGTGAGTAATCCTGTTGATAAGTCCAGCGTATCGCCGTCGCCAACATTGTGGCCAGCTGCGAGCGCAACCCGGAAGTTCGCCGCAATTATTAGCAGTACAATGATCACCATAATGATCAATCTGCGTTTCATCTGCTTACCCCCTGAATTTAAAAACATAGTAACCATAAGTTTTCTCTTCATATTGATTTGGTGCCTCGCTTGTAAAGGCAGTATAAACATGTTACTATAAACATACACCGAACGTTAACGTACGAGTCAAGGAGATTTTGGCCAAAAATGGAGGAAAAACCGGAAAGATTATACCAGATCGGGGAGCTTGCGGCGGCCTGCGGCTTGACACGCCGTACGATATTGCATTATGAAAGCAAGGGGCTGATCTCCCCGTCGTATGTGAGCGATTCATCAGGTTACCGGTACTATACCTCGCGTGACCTGTCTAACCTCATGCTGGTTTTAAAGCTGAAGGATGCGGAGCTTTCCCTGGAAGAGATCGCCGACTATTTGGGCGGCGCGGATGTTGTGGAACAGTACATTGCGCGTCTGGAAGCGCGCAAAGATCATATTGACAAGTGCATT
Source organism: uncultured Christensenellaceae bacterium (assembly GCA_964561895.1). Taxonomy (GTDB): domain Bacteria; phylum Bacillota; class Clostridia; order Christensenellales; family SZUA-584; genus JAEWCC01. The sequence goes on from CAZLRM010000019.1 coordinate 5,171, forward strand.
GCCGAACTGCATTCGCGCAACACCCATAAAGGCGATTACCGGGTGGAATGGATTCTTTTGTCCGAACGAATTTGCTTTGTTCGAAGCTTTTTCTGCCGGGGTGTGGAGGAAGCGACCGCTGCTGCGATTCAAACGGTAGACGAGGTCATCCGGATGGGTCTGCGCTTTCCCCGGGAATGGGATTGTTTCTGCGAGTTTCCTGATAACGGGTATTTGAACGAAGGATTGAACATTGATGAGTTCCGGATGAACGCGTGCGTTCCCTTGGAACCGGAGGCCGCACCGCCGGGCTGCAAAGTCTATCCCGCGGGCCGCGCCATTGTTGTGCATCATCGCGGCGCGTACAAAGATATCGGCGCGGCATATGCTGTTCTGCGTAGATATGTGGATGAAAATAACCTTCTGCCCGCCGCCCCAATGCAAGAAGTATATATGGAGGGACCGTCGGAATACAATGACGAGCAGGAGCGTTACATTACCAAAGTCATACTGCCAATTGCCCATTAACAAAAAAGCATTTGGCAATCAGTTAAATTCCTCGAAGATACAGTATGAGCAAACGCGTTTCTCATTGCTTTGACTGTTAAATCGCGGTGCCTAATCGCGTTTCCTGTATCCCCGATCCCGATTCATCCATTCTATAAACTCATCCTTACCCGGCTTCATCCGACCATTCTAAGAATTCAATCTGCGTCAGCGTGCCGGCGCGAACACGGTGTGCCTGCTTTTTCAATGTTTCTGGAATTCTATGCCCATGATTTAAGAATACGATAAAAAACGGACTTTGCGAATTCCCCCGCGGCAACCGCAGCCAAATAACCATATGCAGCTCCTGCAGCCAGCACCTTGCGCAATATCAGTTTTCTCATCGCAATACTCCTTTCTCTTCCCTGTGTGCCTTCATGGGTATAACAATGTATTGATTTATTGAATCCATATATCTTATTGTATTAGATTCCGTACGGCGAATATGCCTGCAATATGGATTACAAAAGCGAATCTGTTCTTTACGGCAGATAACGAATCAGAATATACTTTGCGGAACCCATCAATAAACCCGGTATTTAGCCTCCGCAGAATAAAAAAACGCCCTTCTTCCAAAAGGGCGTCACATAAATACGATATGATTGGTTTGGCAGTACAAAGATTAACGCCGCTCAGTCGTCCAGCAGCGAACGCACTTCCTCGTCTAAGTCCTTGCCGTTTGGCTCGTCGTCGTCACTCGCGGCAACCACGCCTCTGCCTGCAAACTGCACCTCGGCCAGCGAGAACGTTTTAATGTCGAAGCTTTCGTCGGGCAGCGTAATCTTCACGCGCACCTTCTCGGTAATCGCGTTGTTTTCTATGACGATACCCTGCCCGTCGGGCGTGGTTACGGTACTTCCCAGCCTCGGCATACGCCGACGCGTCTCGCAATAGTGCGGATGCTCGTAATTGAGGCAGCACATCAGCCGCCCGCAGAGCCCGCTGATCTTGGTCGGCGAAAGCGACAGGTTCTGTTCCTTGGCCATTTTGATGGACACGGGCGAAAAATCGCCTAAAAAACACGAACAGCAGCACGGCCTTCCGCACGGCCCAAGGCCGCCCATCATCTTCGCTTCGTCCCTGACGCCGATCTGCCGCAGCTCAATGCGCGTTTTAAATACGCCCGCGAGATCCTTGACGAGATCGCGGAAATCGATTCTTCCCTCCGCGGTGAAATAAAACACGATCTTGCCGTTATCGAATGTATATTCCACATCCACAAGCTTCATCGCAAGCCCGTGATCCTTGATCTTCTGCTCGCAAGTCTCCAGCGCCTCCGTTTCCTTGCGTTTGTTCTCCTCCACCTTTTTGTCGTCCTTGGAAGTCGCGCGGCGTATCACCTGTTTTAAGGGTGCGACAATATCCTTATCCTCCACTTCCTTTTCTGCTACGACGACCTCTCCGTACTCCATACCGCGCGCGGTTTCAACGATCGCGTGGTCGCCCTCCTTAAACTGTATCTTTCCGGGCAGGAAGTAGTATACCTTGCCTACACTCTTAAACCGTACGCCGATTACCTTTTCCATCTGTTCTTCTCCTCCAGCATATCAAAAAGCATGCACTCCGCCGCAAGACGAAAGTTCAGCGCGAAGGCAAGCCGTCTCTCCGTTTCCAGTATTACGTTCATCATATTATACACCGCCCCGGTTGTAAAGCCCGAAGAGATTCGCAATATATCCGCCGCACGGTCGCGGTTTACGATGAGCCCCTCATTCCCGGTCTTTTGTACTATCAAAATATCCCTAAAAAACGACTGCATGGCACAAAGCAGCGGTATGATCTCTTCCTTGTTGGCTTCCAGAAAATCCGCATGCGCGCTGACCGCATCCCCCTTTTGATCCATCAGACGCACGCAGATATCGATCGCGCCGCTGCGCAGAGCCAGCAGCGCTTTATCCTCATATATGCGCCGTGCCTCTTCAAAAAATCCCCCTGACAGATCACAGAGTACCCGCGCCGTATCGCCGTCCACGTTCAACTCCGTCGCGATACGCTCCGCCGCGGAGCATTCCGGAGCGATAATCACCGCCGTGCAGCGCGACGCGATGGTGGGCAGCACGCCCGCAGCGCTGCGCGCCAGCAGCAAAATCACCGCGTTTTGGGGCGGCTCCTCCAACGTTTTGAGCATACTGTTGCCCGCGGCGTCGGTCATGCCGTCCGCATTCTCAATAACAACCGCGCGGCATACGCCTTCATACGGCTGCTGCGCCACAAACGCTATCACTTCGCGGAAGTCGTCCACGCGCGGCGCGGATAGCCTTCGCACGTCCACATGGCCTTCCCGCACCTTGCGGCAGTCCGCACATGCGCCGCAGCCGCCGCTTTTACAGTACAGCCGCATTAAAAACTCGTCCGCCAAGCTTTTGGCGACTTCCGGGCGCGGGCACACGATAAGATACGCACCCATGCGGCGCCCAGAGGCGCTGTCCAGGAAGAAAGCAGCAGCCTCGTTCACAGCAGCCCCGCTTCCTTCAGCACCGTTTCGATTTGCGCGCGAATAATTTCGCGCGTATCATATTTCGTGCCCTTCGCATCTATTACGATCACGCCCGGTTTCCTGCTCAGCTCCATGTACCCCTCATATACGCGCCGGTGAAACGACAGCCCTTCGTTTTCCAGCCGGTCGTATTGCTTGTGTTCGTTCATGCGCGCAAACGCCTGCTCGGGCGGTACGTTTATGAATACCGTCACGTCGGGCAGCACCCCGTCCACCGCAGGCTCGTTGATGTTCCATACGGTTTTAGCGCCCAAGCCGCGCCCGTAGCCCTGGTACGCGATCGATGAATCCACAAAGCGGTCGCACAGCACCACTTTGCCCTCCTTCAGCGCGGGCGCAATTACCTGCCTTACGTGCTCGGCGCGCGCTGCGGCGTACAGCAGCGCTTCGGTCAGCGCTGCCATTCCGGCGTTTTCCCGGTCGAGCAGTATCGTGCGTATCTTCTCCGCAATCGGGCTTCCTCCCGGCTCACGCGTGCAAAGTACGGAGAAACCCGCGCTTTCAAGGTATTCCGCTAAAAAACGGATCTGCGTCGATTTTCCGCAGCCGTCCGCGCCTTCAAATACGATAAACAGTCCCTTCATTCGTTCCTCCCCAGCAGTGCAGATAAATCCCCCACACTGTCTAGCAAATAATCGCAGCCTGCGGCAAGCAGCTCTTCCCTGCTGCCATAGCCATAAAGCACGCCCACCGTAGTAAAACCCACCGTAAGCCCGCCTTCAATATCGAAGCTGCGGTCCCCTACCATCACCGGCCAGGGCACGCTTCCGAGTTCTGTAGCGACAGACTGCAGCACCTGCAGCTTATTATATATGCCGATGTCGCGCCGCACCGCAAACACGCGTTCAAACATCGAAACTACTCCAAAATGCTTAACGACCATCAGCGCGATATGCTCCGGCTTGGCTGTCGCGAGGTAGACCCTCTTCCCGGAGCGCCGTATATCCTCAATCGCCTCCGTAATGCCGTCATACAGCCGGCTCTCATAAATACCCTGCCGTTCATAGTACTCCCTGAAAAACGTGTAAGCATACTGCGCCTTCTCTTCGGTAAAATTGTACAATCTTTTTAAATTATCCGTCGTGGGAGGCCCGATAAAGCTGCGCAGTTTGTCCTCGTCATCCTCCGATATGCCCACGCGGTCCAGCATATATCGTACGGCGTTGATAATCCCCGGCCCCGATTCCGTGAGTGTGCCATCAAGATCAAAAAATACGTTCTGAAACCTTTCTGTCTTTCCGCTGATGCGATGTATCATATCCTCTCCTTGTATACCAGTATGCAGTCGTCCTCTACCCCAAAAAGATCAAACCCCTGCCGCTTTGCCTCCAGCAGGTATCCCGTAATCTCGTACGATATCTGCTGGCCCCGCATAATCACGGCTTCACCCGGCGGATATACGCCCGCCGTGCCAGCCGAAACCAATCCCGCAGCGCGTTCGATTTTGACCTTTTCTATATTACCCCAAAACCACGAACTTTGCGAATACTTTGTGTGAGGCGGCATGCTGTAGGGCGAAAAATAAGTGTTTTTGCCGCGAACATGCGATATCTGCTCCACTGCACGACGAAATATATCGAGCTGCGAAGCGGTATCGCCCACGGTCAGCAGCAGCAGCAGGTTCTTCATGTCGGCGGTTTCTACATAGATGCCTTGATCCGCGAGTGCAGACTTCACTGAAAGCCCCGTATTTCCCGTACCGCTCACATCAACGACAACCCTCAATGGATCGCGCGCAGCCGCACCCGGAATATCCGGGCAGGCGCATCCATTTATCGCGTTCAGCTCTCCCGTAAGCTTGCCCGCCAGCGCAGTCACGCGTTCCAGCTCGGCTTCGCCCTTGTCGCGCATATAGGCATACGCATAGTCCATAGAAGCGAGCAGCAGATACGACGGGCTGGTTGTCTGCACCAAGCTGAGCGCCTGACGCACCTGTGCTGTATCGATCAGCGATTCTTTTCCCACGCACACACAGGCGCACTGGTTCATCGCGGGCAGCGTCTTGTGCGCGCTCTCCGTCCATATATCCGCACCCGCCTGTGCGGGGTACAAAGGCATCCGCGGCGAATACGCAAAATGCGCCGCGTGCGCCGCATCCACAATGAGTGCCGCGCCCGCGCGGTGCGCCGCCGCCGCGATGTCGCGTATATCGCAGCAAAGCCCAAAATAGTTGGGATATTTAATAAACACCGCCGCCGCGTCGCGATGGTTTTTAAGCGCTTCGCGCACATCCTCAGCGCGTGTGACGGCAGGATAATCACACGGCGCAGCGTCCAAAAATACCGGCGTGATGGCAAACATCGATATGGCGTTTGCGACGCTGACGTGCACACCGCGCGGAAAAATCACCTTTTTACCGCGCAGCAGCGAAAGCATCGCGAGGTTGCCCGCGGTGGAGCCGTTGGTGGTAAAGAACGCGGCCTGCGCGCCTGCGAAGCCTGCGTGCAGCGCCTCGGATTGTGCAATGGCCCCTTGCGGGCAAAACAGGTTATCTGCGCCCGGCAGCTCGGTGATATCGCAGCGCAGCATCTCCCCGCCAAAAAAACCTGTGTCCCCTTTATGCCCCGGCATGCAAAGCCGCACATTTGCGCTGTCTCCGATTGCATGCAGCGCATCCATGATGGGGGTCTGCCTTCCTTTCAATACTCCTCACCTCCGTTTCAGATTACACTTTCACTTTTTTCGGAATTATGAGATAATAGCGCATATAGCCAAAGGAGAATGCAATGAAAAAGGCCGAGCGCGAGAACATGCTGCTGTTTTCCAAAGAACGCGTGGCGGGGCTGCACCGTTACCGCCTGTATTTTACGCCCGTGTCCTCCCTAAAAGACGAAACGCCGCGCGTATTCCGGCTGCTGACTTATCTGCCCTTTGCGTTTGATCGTTTCGAACTGGGTCGCATCTACACGCTGCAATACAGCGGCATATACGTATACAAATACGAACCCAAGGAAACCTTCAGCCTTCAGGAAGAGGATTACACCCGGCTTTTGCACATCCGCGATGTCAAATTCATGGATAAGCGCACGTCCGCCGCGCTGCGTGCTGCGAATCAGCCCCAGTTCTCCAAAGATCGCTACTATTCATTCGAAGAGACACGGGCAATCGTCAATTACCGCCCGGATTTTCTCACGACGGTCGCAATCTCTGCGTTTTCCGCGATACTCATCGGTATTGCGCTGCTTTTGCCATTGGGCTTGTATGTCTGGATGATCTATCTTCTGGCCAAAGGGCAAAACGCGATTATCGGGTTCTCTCCGGACTCGCTCACATTGCCGCTGGTGGGCCTTGGCGCACTGCCCGCCACGATGTTTTTGATGTCCATGCTGTTTGCGCTCGCCGAACTCGCATTGCTGCGTATCGATTTTACGCGCTGGCATGTGCTTAAAAAATATACGCTCGCCTGGGGCGGTATCCGAAAAAGCATATACTTCGAGCACGGCGATATCCGCTACTTTAAAAAGTTTGGTATCATTACAGGGATTACGCTTGCCGTATTCGTTCTGGTTTGCCTCATTATTTAACCCCGCTTCCCCCCTGCGCGCTTTGGGTATATCATCATTATAAGGCATGCTCCGGCTGTGCGCAACCGGGCAAAAGCCGCACTTTACCTCCTTTGCTTTTTGTTGACCATATACAATTTACCATGATATACTTGGATTAAATATTGGGCGAGGATGGTAAAACGCTTGGTCACCGCCAAAAACCTCACGAAAAGCTATGGCAAAACACAATATCTGAAAGGCGTCGATTTGCATATCGCAAAGGGAAGCGCGCTTGCTGTCGTGGGCGAAAACGGTGCCGGCAAGACGACGCTGCTCAAAATACTTTCGACCGCATCGAAGCCCGACAGCGGCGAGCTTACCATCGGCGGCATCGACGCGATCAGGGAACCTGTGCGTGCGCGGGAGCTCATCGGTTACGTGCCGCAGGGCATTGCGCTGATGCAGGAGCTTTCGGTGCGCGATAACCTGCGCTACTGGATGAAAAGGCAGGATGATGCGATCTATGCGTGGGTGCTTTCGCTCATCGATTTAAAGGACGTGGAGAAAAGGAAAGTATCCAAGCTCTCAGGCGGCATGCAGCGCCGCCTCAATATCGGGGCTTCGCTCGTGCTTCGCCCTTCGCTGCTGATACTCGACGAACCTTTGGCGGGTGTGGATATCGCAAACCGCCGCCGCATTATCGACACACTCGCCTCGCTTAAAAAAAGCGGCGTCACCATCATATTCACCAGCCATTACCTCGAAGAAATGCAGCTTCTTGCCGACAGGCTGATTGCGCTGCGCAGCGGCGAAGTCACCTATTACGGCAGCATGGATTTTTCGGACGGAATCAGCCTTTCAGACGCAATCCGGCATTATACCGCATAAAGCGAGGGAGATAGATAGATGGACGCTCCTAATCAGTTCACCGGCAGCGGAGAAATCATGCCACAGCCATATGCCTATCCTTATTATACGCCAACTCCGCCCGCGCGCCCGCGGCGTCGGTGGCTGATCATTTCGCTTATTGCGATATTGCTTGCCGGCCTGCTGACCGTTACGGGCGTTCTCGCTTTCAGAGGGGGCAGCGCTCTAAAGGGCAATGCGGGTGTCGTCGCGGCCTGCGAGTATTTTAAAGCGTATTCGGAGCAAAGCGATAAAGTAATGGGCAGCGTTCAAAAGCAGGTGAATTCGGGCCTTGGCAAAGAACCGTTCGAGATCGAATCCTCATTCGACGTTTCTTCCGACCAGTTTGAGCAAAGCGGCATACCGTTGCGCAAGGTGATCATCGATATCGACGCCAAGTACGACCTGAAGGACCTGGGGATTAAGCTGGAAGCGATGGGGGTTGAACTCGCCAATGCTTACGTCATCGGTGACGAGTTCGTGCTTAAAGTGGGCAAAGAAGCGGGAAGCGAAAAGATCGGCTTGCCCGTCAAAGCCGACCTCGATTCGCCCATGACGCTGCTTGAGCGCTTTTATGCCTTTCTGCCGTTCCTTGCCGAAGAAAAGCGCGGCCATTACATGCGCGTGCTTGAAACATTCGCTCAGTCTGTTCCCGATGATTACACGGACACCTATTCCAAGGATATCTACAGCCCTGTTGCAAAGAAGGAGCTGGAAACCCTCGTCACCAAAACGGAGCTGGATGCAAAAGCCCTGTCGGAGGTTTTTAGCAACTTTTCCGACAGGCTGCAAAAGGACGATGCGCTGCGCGCAGAGATTCAGGAATATCTTGACGAGTTCACGGACTGGTTCGGCCTAGACGAGGCGGATCTGGATGATATATTGGAGCAATTGAAAGATACCGATGAAAGCGACGCCGAAGGCTCCTTATTTTCCTGGGAGGTCTATCAGCGGAGCGGCAAATATGCCGGGCTATCCTTAACGCTTGGGCGGGCGGGTACGGGCAAGATCACGCTGGTTTCGGAATTTAGCGGCGATACCTTCTACTCCGGATATAATTACGAATTTCCGGACATGATGGCGATGGAAACCTCCAGTCTGGCTAAATACAACGGCAACCGCGTCGAAATCGAAGCGGAAGCCGTCATAAACACCAAGGTGATGAATCAAACCATGCAGCAGACACAGAGCGTGGAATTTACCAAAGACGGCGCCAATACATACCTTGGTGAAATAGATGCCGTGATCGATGTGACGATAGAATTAAAAGACACGTACGGTGATATGGCTGCCCCGCAAAACATGACCCAAGCGGTGAATATGGCGGTGACGGGCGATATGGAATTCAAGTTCGGCGGTGATCTTGATACATTGGAAGAAAGCTCTGACTGGAACGATATTTACGATATGGAATGGGGCACTTTACAGGATGCGCTGGAAGGTTTCAGCGGTTTGAGCAACGCCCTTTCCGGCATCTTCACAGCCGCATGACAAAATCGCGACAAGGCAGAAAGTATCATAGATGAAGAAGCTCTTTTCGGTGGATTTAAAAAGGCTGCTGCAGAACAAAACGGCGATACTGATATCGGTATTTGCGCCGCTGATTTTGGTATTGCTCGTTTCGCTCACCGTCGCGCCGTATTTTTTCTCCGACGTGCGCGCGAAAAACTTCTTTGTCGCCGTATACAACGAGGATGACGACCCGCTTACAAAAACGATACTGAAAGGCCTGACCGACAGCGAATCTCTGGGCGGGCTCATCAGTACGGAATATGTATCCAGCGAAGACGAGGGCCTTAAGGCGCTGAAGGACGGCGCCGCCGCATATATCCGCATCCCCGCAGAGATGCAAAAAACGCTGCAAAGCGGAGGCCGCGCGCAGATCACTTACATTGGTAACGCAGACATGCCGTTGGAGGACGCGCTGCTTTTTGAGACGCTGAATTCGGGCGTAGAGCTCGTCAGCTATGCGCAGCACTCCGTCAATGTGCTCTATTGGGACAGCCGCGATTATGGCATCGATAAAGGAACCGCGGATGCCGGGTTTTCTTCCACCACAAAGATTTTCTTTCTGAATGTACTTTCGCGCGCCTCCCTCTACGAAGATACGGACTTAACCTCGCCATTGGGCAGCGCTTTGCCCGTGGAATATTACGCCGTAAGCTTCCTCATACTGTTTGTAGCGCTCGGCGCGATGCCCGTCGCGCGCATCACCGCGGACGACCACGCCACCGGATTAATCCACCGGCAACTGCTTTCGGGCCACACGCCGCGCACCTGCTTTGTTTCGCGCTGGTTTGCGGGCACAGTGTTTTCATTCCTGCAGTTCTTTGTACTGGCCGCTGCGCTCGGTATTATCGCGGGGGCAGCCTCAAAGTTTTCGGGCAATATCTTGATACTGCTGCTGTGCGGGCTGCTGCTGTGCGGCTTAATCAGCCTTGGCATGCTGCTCGTCGGGCTGCTTTCAAGGAGCGCGCCGCTTGCCGTGCGCGTCGCGTTTATGAGCGTGCTGCTTTTCGCGCTGCTGGGAGGGCTCATCGTGCCTTCGGCATTCCTGCCGCAGTTCATGCGCGATATCTGCTATTACTCGCCGTTCACCGCGGCGCTGCGTCTTGGCATCGCGGGGCTGTTCGACAATAAGGCGCAGGGCGTGGGGGGGTATTCTCTGCTGCTGCTCGGATATATCGCACTGCTGCTTCCGGTATCGCTCAAGCGCTTTCAGAGGAGGTCGCATTGAAGCTTCCCGCTGCTACAATCAAATACCGCTTTAAAACACTGCTTACGACGCCGCAAGGGCTCGTGCTGATACTGCTTTCGTTGCTGCTCGCGATAAGCCCCTTTATCAGCCTCATCATACCCGACGCGCCCGTACCCATCGGCTGGATCGACGAGGATGACACGGAGTATTCCCGGCTGCTGCTTAAAAATGTGGAAGCGCTCGATGTGGTTTGGGTGACGCACGGCGATCGTGAGGCCCTGACCGCGAACCTGCAAAGCGGAAGGCTCGAGTGCGTATTCGTGATTAAGGAAGGGTTTGAGGATTCCATCAAATCGGGCGATTATGTGGGAACGCTGCAGTTGCTGCGCTCGCCCTACAGCACCGCCGCGGGTGTAATATCGGAAAGCGTGGGCAGCGAAGCGATGCGCCTCTGGCTGACCAGCTACAGCGCGATCGAATCGGGCAAGCTGGGCGGAAAGAAACTTTACGACCAGGTGTTCGAAGATATCATGGTCGGTACGGACGACCCCATACTGACGATCAAAAGGCTGAACGCTGCGGGGAAAACGGGAGAGGTGACGCCGCTGCTCGACGCCGCCTATACTTCGCTCTATCTGCTCGCGGCGCTCGCGTGTTTCTTCATGCTGTCCGGCCTTTCGCTGATGGATCGCGGAAATGATTTTGCCGCGCGGCTTTCCTCTCGCGCGTTCTCTATGGCGCGCTACCGCTTGTTTTCTTCGGTTGCGGATACGCTGTGCATGCTGCCCTGCGCCGCGATACCGCTAACCGCATTCTATCTCGCGGGTGCGGGAGAACTCGTGCTGCCGCTTGGCGTTTGCTTTATGCTCTACGTATTCTCGTACGGCGGCATCGCCGCCCTTATCTCTACCATACGAAACAAAACGGCGCTGATGCTGTGCATCTGCGCCATTACGGCCGCCAATGTGCTGTTTGGTTCCCTGCTCGTCAAGCTGCCCTCCTCCGACTGGGCCGGCATCATCGCACGCGTGCTGCCTTCACGCTGGCTTACATCCCTTGGCAGTTTGCCGCCCCTTGCATGCGTTGCAGGGTTGGCCGCTTGCGCGGCCGTCTACAACGCGCTGCCCTTCGCTATCCGTCTGCGCGAAGTTTAATCTATCCCTTCGCGTCCTCATCGCTCCCACCGTTGCCGCTGTCGCAGCCGCACGAACCGCCGCCCTTATCGCCGCTTCCGGTCGTTGTATCCGCGCCATCCTCCTTCGATTTGACGATGGTCTGCTTGTATAGCTGATTAGCAAATACCGTGACGCCTGTGACAAGCACACCCTGCAGTATGCCGGAGAGCTGCATACCCGAAAGGAAAAAACCGCCGATCATGCCGAGCCCCAGCAGTATCCAGGGGATCAGCCAGTCTTTGATGTCGGGTAATTTCTTCAGGAACAAGCCGATCACGTACAACACGGGAATCAGAATATACGATTCGTTGACAATATAACTCATCAAATCCATACAAATTTCCTCCGTTTATGATCTGGTTTAACAAATATGCCCGTTGCAGCAGACAGTATATATATATGTAACCGTCGCGGTTTCCGTGAAGCGCCCCATATACTATGCTATGTAGCGAAACCGCTGATATGCCTGTATTTACCGCCAAAGGTAATTGTCTTTTATTTATAACAATGATAAAATGAAGTTAATAAGGGTATGAGGCGGTTTGCGATGGGTAGAAATATCGGTGAAAAAACCAGATTTATGCGTAAACAAAACATCACGCAATATACACTCGCAAAAAAAGCGGGCGTGGCTCAATCCACGCTTTCCTATATTGAAAAGGGCAGCAAGATACCGCGGCTTGATACGCACCATGCGCTTTGCATGGCGCTGGATACGACGATACTGGAGCTTTTATCTTGCGGCGAAGATATAAACCCGACACGCTTTAACGAAACGCCTGGTTTAAAGCGTTCCGTGTTATGCGCCGGGACCAAAGCCGCGCCTGCCGATATGAACGTTTTGAACGCTTATGAACCTTTCATATTTAGGAGATAAGGATAAGCCTGTAGACGCGCTGTCCGTCTGCGAAAGCGAGATTTAATATGAAGATTTACACGCTGGCCGAAAAAAACCGCCGCAAAGGTGCGGCATTTATGCCTGACGAAGGCCTGAGCCTTTATTTCGAACACGGAAAGCACCGCGTATTATTCGATACGGGCGCGACCGATAAGTTTATATTCAACGCGACGCTGCTCGGCATCGACTTATCCAAGGTAGATGCCTGCATCATATCGCACGCGCATGCGCACCATGCGGGCGGCCTGCCCAATTTCCTTGAGA
>CAZLRM010000020.1:0-17147 GCA_964561895.1 uncultured Christensenellaceae bacterium
TAAATGAATGAGAGTGAACCGTATGAAGCTGACAAAAGAAAAAATGAAAGAAATGTATCTGAAAATGTGGCAGTCACGCCTGTTTGAACAGAGCGTCAACGAGTTGTTCATGAAGGGTAAAATTCATGGAACGACCCATTTGAGTATCGGTCAGGAAGGTGTCGCAGTTGGCGTTGTCGCCGGAATCGGCGAGGACGACGTGATCATGAGCTGCCACAGAGGGCACAGCCATTGCATCGCAAAGGATGCCGATTTAAAGCGTATGATGTCCGAACTCTTCGGAAGGCGCGCGGGGTTCTGCAAAGGTTTGGGCGGCTCTATGCACATCGTCGATATGAATTCAGGCAACTATGGTGCAAACGGCATCATCGGTCCGGCGATCGGTCTGGCGACAGGAGTTGCACTGGCGCTCAAAATGGAAAAGTCGGGGAAGGTAATCGCTAATTTTTTCGGAGACGGTACCTCCAACGCGGGAACTTTCCACGAATCGCTGAATATGGCCGCACTATGGAAGCTTCCCATCATCTATGTTTGCGAGAATAATCAATACGGCATGAGCACACCGGTGAGCAAATCCGTATCCGTACCGAATATCGCAGACCGTGCGGCGGCGTATGGCATCCCGGGCGTAATATGCGACGGAAATGACGTGCTGGCTATCATTGACGTCACCCGAAAAGCGGCGCAGAGGGCGCGCAGCGGCGAAGGGCCTACGCTGATCGAACTTAAAACATATCGGTGGCTGGGACATTCCAAGAGCGACAGATGCGCTTATCGTACGCGCGAGGAAGAAGCGCTCTGGAAAGAGCGGTGCCCGATCAAACGCTTCGGAGAGTATATGGTTCTGCAGGGATTTTTGCCTGAAGAACTCGATGCCATCAAAGCGCAGGCCGAGAAGGATGTAGAAGATGCGATCGAATATGCACTGGAGCAGGACTGCATCTCGTTTGAAGAAGCCAGACAGTTGATTTTTGCATAAGGGGTAGGTAGTAACATGAGCCAAATCACGTTTTTACAGGCCGTATCGGATGCGATACGGGAGGAGATGCGCGAAAACGATAAGGTGTTTATGCTCGGCGAGGACATGGGTGTATACGGCGGGTGCTTTGGTGTGACGCGCGGTTTTCTGGATGAGTTCGGGCCGGAACGGATCATCGATACGCCGATTTCGGAAAACAGCTTTACCAATATGGCCGTTGGCGCAGCGATGGCGGGTTACCGTCCCATTGTGGAATACATGTTTTCGGATTTTGTCACCGTGGCTTTCGATGCAATCGTCAATCAGGCGGCCAAACAGCGGTTTATGCTGGGTGGGCAGGTGAAGATACCTGTGGTAATCCGCACACCGGCAGGCAGCGGAACGGGAGCGGCGGCGCAGCATTCACAAAGCCTTGAGACATTGTTCTGCCATATTCCCGGGCTCAAGGTCATTATGCCGTCCACTCCGTATGACGCAAAAGGGCTTTTAAAGTCCGCGATCCGCGACGATAACCCTGTGTTGTTTTTTGAACATAAACTGGGTTACGCAGTAAAAGGCGAGGTGCCCGAAGAAAGATATACGCTGCCTATCGGCAAGGCAGATATCAAGCGTGAAGGCAAGGATATCACGATCATCAGCTACTCTTACACGATACACAAATGCCTTGAAGCGGCAAAGCTGCTTGAGAAAGATGGCATTGACGCCGAGGTGCTGGATCTGCGCACGCTGAGCCCGCTGGACACAGAAGCGATCATTGGGAGCGTGAAGAAGACCGGCCGCGTGCTGATTACGCATGAGTCCGTGCAGAAGTTTGGCGTAGGGGCGGAAGTCGCGTCCCTGATAGCGGACAGCGAGGCGTTCTTTTATCTGGACAGGCCGATACGCAGGCTTGGCGGGGAGGATATCCCTATACCGTACCAACCGCAGCTTGAGAAACTGGCAGTGCCGCAAACCGAAAGCATTTATGCCGCCGTCAGGCAATTGCTGCAGTAGGAGGGTGCGATGAAGTATGCGATAACCCCGGCAGCCAGGCGCGAAGCGCAGCGAAAAAATATCGAAATCCAAAAGCTGAAACCGACAGGGCTGGGCGGTTACATCCAGCTTTCGGATGTATTGTCGTTCGTAAAAGCGCCAAAAGCGCTGCGCGTTACCGCGCTGGCCCGTGAGATTGCCAAACAGAACGGCATTTCTCTTGAGGGGATTGACAAACCTGACGGCGCAAGAGTGACGAAAGCGGATGTGATTGCCTATATGGCAAGTGTGAAGAACGGGAAGATCATTCCGCATTCCGAGATGCGCAAGGTAATCGCGAAGCGCATGGCCAGGAGTATGGCAGAGATTCCGCAGTACAGCATGTTCGGGGAGTATGACGCCACGAAGCTGAGTGGTTTTATGGCTTCGTATGCCGAAGAGATGCGAAAGGCTGACGACGTGAAGCCCACCTATTCTGATCTTTTTATAAAGCTTACCGCATGCGTGCTGCGCAGCCATGAGATACTGAACTCCACGTACTATGAGGACCGCGTTGAGATTCATCCGCATATCAATATCGGCATAGCGGTTGCGCTCGGTGAAGGCCTGGTCGTGCCTGTTATCAAAGATGCCGATAAAAAGACGCTGCGCGAGATTACGCGGGAGAGAAGCAGGTTGGTTGAGAAGGCGCGAAAAGGGAAGTTGCTGCCCGATGAATATACGGGCGGGACGTTTACAATTACCAATCTGGGGCAGTTTCCGGTGCAATACAGCACGCCGATCATCAATCCGCCGGAAAGCGCCATAATGGGCATCGGCGCGCTGACCGAAAAGGTGGTTCCCGTGGAAGGCGGAATCGGTGTGCGCAAGATGCTGGGTGTCAGTTTAACCAGCGACCACAGACATATTGACGGAGCGACAGCCGCAAAGTTCCTTGCGGAAATAAAAAAATACCTGGGACAGCCGGAATTATTAGAAAACGATACAGAGGTACAAAATGGGTAGCTATATACTGATGCCCAAACTGGGCATGACAATGACCGAAGGACAGATCGTCAAGTGGCTGGTGAATGAAGGCCAGCAGGTTGAGAAAGGGGATCTCCTTTTTGAGGTAGAAACCGATAAAACGACGCTCGAAGTGGACTCGATTTACTCAGGTACCATCAGGAAGCTGTATTATGACGCGCCTGCCGTGGTGCCGGTAGATTCTCCGGTCGCTTTTATCGGCACGCCGGATGAAGAAGTTCCGGAGCTTGAAGTAAACGCGGGTGCAGCGACGAAAGAGGCACCCTTAGCGAAAGTGGCAAACACGGCGCAGGAAAGACCACCGGTTGCAGATAAAACAGCATCGTACGACTACGATATTATCATCATAGGAGCCGGGCCGGGGGGATATGTTG
This sequence comes from uncultured Christensenellaceae bacterium, assembly GCA_964561895.1. Classification (GTDB taxonomy): domain Bacteria; phylum Bacillota; class Clostridia; order Christensenellales; family SZUA-584; genus JAEWCC01. Next base: position 3,352 of record CAZLRM010000020.1, read on the forward strand.
CCGCGATACGCGCGGCACAGCTCGGCGCGAAGGTGGCAGTTATCGAAAAGGATACCTGCGGTGGCACATGCTTGAACCGCGGCTGCATTCCCACAAAAGCGTTATATTTCAAAGCAAAAGAATGGGAATGCATCAGGAATCCCAATCATCACGGGTTTACGGTAGAAAAGGCGTCTTTTGACTGGAAAAAGATTTTGGCGCACAAGGAAGATACCGTAAAGCAGCTTGTCAAGGGGGTCGGGTACCTGTTCGAAAAGAACGGGGTCAAGCTGATAAAAGGCTGCGCTGCCGTTAAACGCCCGCACGAGGTATCCGCAGACGGCAGTACGATATCCGCGCGGTATATCGTACTGGCCACCGGAAGCCGTCCGATTGCCAAGATTCCTTCGGAATCAAGGCTGCAGACCACAGACGATATTTTAAGTTTGGAGAAGCTGCCAAAGAAGCTGGTAATTATCGGCGGCGGCGTGGTCGGCTGTGAGATCGCGTATATTATGAATGCGTTTGGCGTGGATGTAACGGTAATTGAGGTGATGCCCCGCCTGCTGCCCGGTATCGACGCGGAGCTTTCCGCAGCACTTCTGAAAAAAATGGATTCGGAAGGCATCAAGATCATGACGGATACCGCGGTGCAAAAGGTGTCGGGACAGGAGGGCAGCTACACGATATCTCTCGCAAAGGGAGATGCCATACACTGCGACTTTGTGCTGGAGGCGGTAGGGCGGCAAACGGACAATTCCGCATTTTCGGAATTAGGCGTCAAGCTGACGGAACGCGGATATATCGAGACGGACGCTTTCTGTGCAACTAACATCGAAGGGGTATACGCTATCGGGGATTGCACCGGCCTGCCGCAGCTGGCGCATACCGCCTCGCATCAGGGCATTCACGTTGCGGAGCACCTGTTTGGCAATTTGGCCTGCGTTGAGGAACAGCCCGTACCTTCGTGCATATTCTCTGCGCTGGAGGTCGCTACGGTAGGAAAAACGCTGGAAGAAGCGAAAAAAGCCGGTTTTGAAGCGACGGAATTCAAGGTTCCATATGTGACCAACGGCAAAGCGCTTGCGATGAGCGCGAAAGAAGGATTCGTCAAAGTGGTGGCGGATGTAAAATACGGAGAGATTCTCGGCGTGCATATCATCGGCGAGCATGCGTCTTTGATGCTGCCCGAGGCGGTTACGGCCATGCGAGGTGAACTAACCGCTTTTGAAGCCGGGCATACCATCCATGTGCATCCCACGATGAGTGAAATGCTCATGGAAGCTTTCCTCGGTTGCAGTTCTGGTGCGATCAATTGCTGAACTAACGCGCAACTGCATCGTGTAAATTCGGCTCTGCGGCCTGATCAGCTGTGCATTTAGCGGCCGAATTAAGCGCTTATCATCTAAAATATTGTGCGATAAACGGATAATCAGAAAAACTACTGGTTTCCGTTTTTCCTTTTGTCTTTACAAAAAAGCTCGGATATAATAGTATCTTCATAACGGATTGTCTATACATCAAGTATGACGGAGTGAATATGGAAATATTCGGTTTACACATCCCCACAAAGGTGATCATTGGAAGGGGTTCAATTGCACAGCTAAAGGAAGTAGTGCCGCAGTATGGAAGAAAGGCGCTGCTTTTAACGACGGGGGAAGATTTAAAAAAAGTCGGTACGCTGGATCGGGCTTTAAATTTTCTTAATGAAGCAAATATAAAGGTCGTTGTCGATAATACAATAGAGCCTAATCCGAAGACGTACAATATAGACCATGCCGTGAGGGTGATGTTAAGCGAGGAGTGCGACGTCGTAATCGGGCTTGGGGGCGGCAGTTCAATGGATGCCGCAAAAGCGACCGCTTTGGTCGCGAAAAATGGCGGATCAATCTACGATTATATACTTGACGGAAAAAGGGCGAAAGAGAAGCTGACGGAAACCTTCCCGACGATATGTGTAACCACAACGGCAGGCACAGGTTCGGAAGTCACCAATGTTGCCGTTATCACCAATCCGATCACGAAGGAAAAACCGGGGTTCCTTCAGGATTGTATGTATCCCGATGTATCCATCGTAGATCCGGAACTAACGCTTACGCTGCCGATTGGCGTTACTGCGGGTACGGGCGTGGACGTATTTTATCACGCGATGGAAGCGTATATAGCGTCGGTCGCGACGCCTTTTACGGATCTTTGCGCGATTGAGGCGATGAACCTCGTGAAAGGAAACCTGCACCGGGTATATAACGATGCGGGTGATATTGAGGCAAGAACGAAAATGGCGTGGGCGAACACGCTGGCCGGGCTGTGCATCACCTCATCTTCCACTGTGGCGATTCACGCGATCGGGCATTCGGTCAGCGGGATAACGGATGTATCCCACGCATGGGGCCTTTGTACGATCGCAAAAGCATATCTCGATTATTCGTTTGATGCCAATATTGAAAGATACGCAACCATCTCGCGGATACTGGGTGCGCCGGATTCAATGCCGGATAAAGAGGCTGCCAAACGCTGCGGTGAGTATTTTTCTTATTTTCTGAATGACTTCAATTTGCCAACCAGCCTCTCGGACGTGGGGCTTGGGATAAAAGATATCGATAAAATCACTACGGATACATTTCATGCGATGCAGTACGCGCTCAGCGTAAGCCTGAAGAAACTCACATTGCAGGATGTCAGGCTTCTGTTAAAAAAATCATTGTAGCCAAGTGGACCCACAAGCGGGCGGTGTTCGGTTTGAATACCGCCATTAAATGCATTGAGGTTTAAGTACCAGATCTGTTTTCTTCGCAACAGGGAATCGAATACTTATTACTGCGCCTGATCCGAGGCATCCTTGTATTCAAGCATCGCCTTTGCGGTATTTTCATCAGTAATCAGTACGTTATAATAACCGCCTCTGGCAGCACCAACCAACGCTTTTACGCTATGTTGACCCAAAGCAAGCGCAATAATAGTGGGCGTTTTTTTAAGTACGTCCAAAGGTATGGAAATGGTCTTGCCGTACAATTCCTTCACGCAGATATTGCCGTCAATATCATAGAACCTTGCGCATATGTTTCCGACTACATTTTCGTTTTGGAGGTTCTTGATATACTCTTTCGGAACGCTGCTGGTCATAAGCGCGGTAGAAGATGTACCCTCGCCTTCAACGCCGATTAACGCAATATCCAGGTCGCGCATCTTATTGAGTACTTTTTTGATTGATTTATCCTCGGTCAATGCCGAATACAATGCCAGGTCATTTGTAAAAATAGGAGCATAAAGGTTATAGATTGAGCTGTTATAAAAAGACTTGGCGATTTTTTCGTTGAGAAGATTGGCATTAATCTGGAATTCCAGATTTCCCGAACCTCCGAGTAAGGATACAAATTCAGCGTTGGTAATATTTTTTAGCGGTGTAATATAATCCGCCATGTTCTCAAGAAGAGGGCTCCAACCGACGCCGACGCACATTCCGCTTCGTATGATTTGGTTAAAATACTCCGCTGCTGTTTTGCTGATACGTTCTTTGATGATATTCCTGTCGTTCGTAAAACTATCTACGATCTTAGCGTGTTTCAAACCAAATTTGGAACAAATCAGGTTTTCCTGTTTAATCAGATTGAAATAGTTCTTGTAATCATAAATTTCAACCTTAACCATTCCTTCTTGACGCGCTTCTTTCAACATCTTATTCAAAGTCGGGCGTGAAACATTCAGTTTGTCCGCCACTTGCTTTTGGGAAAGGTCATCGTAATAATACAAATAAGCAGCTTTTAATTTCAGATAGTATCTTTCTTCACTAGTCACGGGATAGCCTCCTCTTATTAATGTATTCTATATAAACCACAGAACCTTGTCAATTATCTTTTGTATAGCGTGCTAACAAATAGAAAACATTTCTCGCATACGTGCTGCACTGCGGCATCAACGGATTAAATCAACGAAAATCACACAAAGAAATGAAATTCATGTAAATAAAATATGAAAAATAGCGACAAAGGGAAAGAGACTTAACAAATGTAAATATGCAAATATTAAATTATTATAAAATGCGAAAAAAAGATTGATTTATTTTTATCAAGGTATTATAATAAAATCCTAAACATAATAATAGTTAACAAATGTAAAGATAAAAACATAACGGGTGTAAAGAAACACCAAATCATATATTAAACGTTTTTCAGTTTACTACATGCGGATTCAACGGGCGATTATAAAATATATTAAAAATGTTCGGCGCTGCAGGAAATTTTGTAAAGAAATTTTGGCTTGGAATTTATCACTGCGGATCATTAAAGGGATATTGAAAAGGCGGGCAGCCCAAAAAGCAGGTTCTGGAGTAAGGGCAAGCAACCAATCCATCACGATTTTTTAATAAATAAACGGGAGGTTGATTATTACGGATTTTTCATTAGTACTCGATGTCAACGTAACACTGCTTGAGACTCCGATATGGGACTGCCGGACAAAAAGTCTTTATTGTACAGATTTGTTTACCGGAGATGTGCATGCGTATGAACCTTCGACAGGTTTTCATACGATTTATCATACCGGCGGGGGCATGATCGGTTCGGCAATACCCTGCGATGATAAGAACAAGCTTCTGTGCGCGCTGGACAAGGGAATTTGCCTTTTTGACATGGAAAGCGGTGCGCTTGATCTCGTCGCCGATCCAAACGGAGGGAATGAGAAAAACCGTTATAACGATACGCGCGTGGATGCAAAAGGAAGGATATTTACCAGCACGGTTTCCAAGCTGTACGGAACGGCTGACTATAAGCCCGAAATGCGTGGGGACTTTTTCATGGTGGATACCGACGGCAGCGTAAAAACGATCGTAAAAGGAATCAACCAATATAACTGTATCGTATGGAATAAGGCGAATACCGAGATGTTCGTGATTGACACATACAACGGCACGCTTCTTTCGTTTGACTACGATATATCATGCGGACCTGTGAGCGGGCCCAAGGAAAGACTGGATTTGAACTATATCGGCATGCCTGACGGCATCAGCATCGATTCGCAGGATTCGCTTTATATCTGCCATTGGACCGGAAAAATATCTGTATGGGATCAATCGCTTTTACCGGTGCGCATCATACATTTTCCGGTGGATCAAGTTTGCTGCGGCGGATTCGGCGGCGATGATTATAAAGATTTTTATGTGGCAACAGCGCGTTATGCATACACACCGGAGCAGATGGCTAACCGGAACGGGGCGGGCGGGCTCTTCTGCATGAAAATGAATACAGCGGGCAGGGAAGATAATTTTTATATAATTAACGCAAAAGGAGAATAGCAATGATCAATTTTGAATTTTCCGTTCCAACCAAAATTATTTTCGGAGACGGCGAAGTAAAACGAACGGGTCAGCAGGCAGCATTGTTCGGAAAAAAGGCGATGCTGGTTACATATGATGAAGCGCTTATTAAAAGCCTTGGTTTTTATGACAAGGTTGCTCAAAGCTGCGAAGAAGCAGGCGTACAGTTGCTGTGCCACTTCGGCGTCAAAAGCAACCCGACGGCGGAGCACGCAGCGAGCGCCATTGCGCTTGCAAAGAAAGAAAAACCCGATGTGATCATTGCGCTGGGCGGCGGTTCTGCAATAGACGAAGCGAAGTTTATTGGTGTGGCGGCGAAATACGACGGAGATCCGTGGGATTTTCCTACCGGTAAAGCAGCGATTACCGATATGATACCGGTGATTGCGGTGGTGACGATTCCCGCGACATCTTCGGAGCTTAACGGTACGGCGGTCATCAACAATGAAACGCTGAAGCGCAAGGACGGTTTTGCGAATCCGGTTATGAAGCCGTCGGTCTCGATACTCGACCCGGAACTGACGTATACAATACCGATCCGCCAGACGGCATATTCTGCGGCGGATATCGTTTCGCATCTGCTCGAGCATTATCTCGGTCATCAGCTGGAGTTCGCTCCCTATCAGGACGGCTTCTGCGAGAGCGGCATACGTTCCATCATGGAATGCATGGACCGGCTGCTTAAAAATCCGCAGGATCCGGACGCGAGGGCGGTCATGATGTGGCAGGCATCGTTCGCGTGGAACGGCTTTTACGACTGCGGATTCGGACTTGCGAATTCCAACATCCATATCCTTGGGCATTCACTCTCGAACTTTTACGATACGCCCCACGGCGCGGCAATGTCGATCACGATACTGGCTACGATGCGTTATTACTTAAAGCAGAGAACCGCGAAATACGCACGTTTCGCGCGTGAAGTGTTCGGCATTCGGGAGAAAGACGACATGATCGCGGCTACCGCCGGTATCGCTGCGCTGGAGGCGTGGTTCAAGAAGATAGGCACGCCGGTCAATTTTGCTGAAGCCGGGATCACCGATCCGGCAGCGATCGACAAGATGGCGCCCGATGCGCTGCTGACCGCACGCGCCTGGGGAGAAGAAGAAGCGTTCGGGTATACGGAACAGGTGATGCGCGAGCAGTTTGAGCTGTGCAGGTAATCTTTTTCTGGAGGAAATATGAGCTGCTTTTTGGGAATTGACGCGGGTACAAGCGGTATAAAAGCAATTGTTCTGGATGATGCGGGCAATATACTCGGCGCCGGATACCGGGAGTGCAACCTCATTACACCTAAACCGGGTTGGGTAGAGGAAGACCCTGAGGACTGGTGGAATGCATGCCGTGGCGCCGTGGCCGAAGCGGTGAAGAAGAGCGGTTGCGGCAAGGAAATACTGAGCATCGGTTTCTCGGGCCAGATGCAGGGAAGTACGCTGCTGGACGAAAACGGTGAGCCGGTGGATACATGCATCATCTGGATGGATCAGCGCGCAGCTGCCCAGGCGGATATGCTCAACAGCAGGATGGAGCCAAAGGAGATACTTGACGAGACGGCAAATTATGCGCTCCCGAGCCATTGGGCGCCCAAGTTGCTCTGGCTTAAAGAAAATAAACCCGACGTATTGGACAGAACCAAAAAAGTGGTATTTACAAAAGACTATCTGCGCTATCGTATGACCGGTGAAATCGCAACCGAGGTTTCGGACGCTTCATGCAGCTTTCTGCTGGATATGAAGAACCGCTGCTGGTCGGACAAAATGTTCAAAGTGACGGGCCTTCCGCGCGAAATTGTACCGTATAAGCTGCTTGAGTCTCAGGAAGTTGCGGGCTATCTCAAAGCAGATTTGGCATCGGAATGGGGGATGACCCCGGGAATCCCCGTTGTAGCCGGGGGAGGGGATCAGCCGGCGGGCGGTGTGGGCAACGGTATCGTAAAGACGGGTATCATCGCTGCGACCATCGGCACCTCAGGTGTGGTGTTTGGCTGCTGCGATACGCCGTTCATCGATGAGCAGCGCCGTGCAATGTACAGCCTTTGCCATTCCGTGCCGGGCAAATACTGTTTCCTCGGATGTACTCTCGGGGCAGGCGGTTCCTTCAAGTGGATGAGGGACACGTTCTTCTCGGCACAGAAGGAAGCTTTTAGCGCAGCGGGCAAGGATGTATATGATCATATGACCGCATTGGCAGCGAGCGTTCCGCCGGGTTCGGAAGGCCTCATCTTCCTTCCATATCTCAATGGCGAATCGACGCCCCATGTCGATCCGGATGCACGCGGCGTATTCTTCGGGCTTTCCTTGCGGCATGGCCTTGGCGCGCTATGCCGCAGCGTGATGGAAGGAGTAACGTACTCGCTGCGGGATACCATTGAGATACTGCGCGCGTTCGGCCTTAATATCAACGAAGTACGCGCGATGGGCGGCGGCGCGAAAAGCGCGCTCTGGCGCCAGATGCAGGCGGATATCTACAACGCATCGGTTGTGACAATGAATATTGAGGAAGGGCCTGCGGCAGGTGCTGCAATTATGGCGGCAGTCGGCGCGGGGCGCTTCAAGAACATTGAAGAAGCATGTGATACGATATTAAAGCCTGTCAGTATCACGGATCCGATCAGTGCGAATGTTGCGGTGTATGACGAGTTCTATCAGACCTATCGTTCTTTGTATGCTTCGCTGAAAGAAGATTTTGCGGACCAGGCCAGGCGTGTCAAGAAAACGATGAAGTAAAGACGCGCGGTTCCCACTCAACCGGGAACGGTCATAACGGAAGCAGGAGAGATATGATCACTGTAAAAAATCTAACTAAATACTACGGCAATAAACTTGGCGTAGAGGGGGTCAGCTTCCATATAGAAAAGGGTGAGATTGTCGGCATGCTCGGGCCAAATGGTGCGGGGAAAAGCACCATCATGCGCATGCTGGCAAGTTACATGCCACCAACCAGCGGGGAAATCACAATCGCCGGAGTGGACATCATTGCGGACCCGACCGCGGCGTGCAGACATATCGGTTATCTCCCCGAACTGCCGCCGCTGTATATGGAAATGAGCGTAGCGCGTTATCTGGATTTCCTTGCTCAGATTCGGCGCGTTCCGAAGGTGAAACGATACTCGCATATCACCGAGGCAATGAAATACGCGAACGTCTACGATGTGAGGAATCGGCTGATACGCAACCTGTCAAAAGGATACAGACAGCGCGTCGGCATCGCGCAGGCGTTGATCGGCCGTCCGGAGGTTCTGATATTTGATGAGCCCACCGTTGGGCTGGACCCGAAGCAGATCACAGAGGTCCGCTCGCTGATAGAGATACTGAGGCATGAGCACACGATATTGCTCTCGTCCCACATATTATCCGAGATCAGGATGACGTGCGAGCGCGTTTTGATTATCAATCAAGGACATCTGCTTGCGGACGATACGTTTGCCCGCCTGTCGGATGAAAAAGAACTTCGGTATTTTGTAAGGCTGAAAACCGGTATGGATGAAGGGCTCAGGGCGCTCAAGTCGGTGCCCGGGGTGATTCATGCCGATTGCGCGGAGAAACCGTCCGACGGCGAGAGCACGAACTATTTTATCGCTGTTGAACCCGGTTCACAGGCACTGGACAGGTTATCCATTGAGCTTGCCGCAAAGAAGATACCGGTGCAGGAGTTGAAGAAAGCTTCCAAAACGCTTGAAGAGGTCTTCCTATCGATAATTTCCGAGCCTGAGGTGCAGCGCTCATCCGCAAAGGAGGTCGCCCAATGATCAGTATTATCAAAAAGGAAATAGCCTCATACTTCATAACACCGTTTGGTTTTGTATTCATGGGCATATTCCTGATACTTTCCGGGCTGACGTTTACAGTGGCCAATCTTCTGGGCGGAAACGGGGATCTTTTAGGCATGTTCGGCGTGCTGGCCAGTATTTCAATCATGACATTCCCCATACTTACGATGCGCCAGTACTCTGAAGAGCGCAAGGCGGGTACTGAGTATTTGTTGCTTTCCTCAAGGCTTTCGGTAAAGGAAATTGTATTAGGCAAGTATTTCGCAGCTTTGGCGGTGTTTGCATTGACGCTGGTTATGACGGGCGTATACGCAGTGATTCTCATTATCTACGGCTCGCCCAACATCGGCGGACTTTTCGCATCTTATGTGGGTTTCTTTCTGCTGGGCAGTGCCATGATTGCGGTTTGCAGCTTCGTCGCGTCATTTACAGAAAATCAGGTCACTGCCGCGATTGCAAGTTTCGGGCTGCTGTTCCTGCTTATCATGCTGTCTTCATTTACCAAGTCGGTTGAAGTGCCCGTATTGAAAGAAATTCTATCGGCGCTTGCAGTGTCCGCGCTTTACGACGAGTTTATCAGGGGCGTATTCAGGTCGGGGCCGGTCAGCTATTACATATGCTATTCATCGGTGTTTATGTTCCTTACGGTAATGAACATAAAACGCAGACGGCTTATATAGGGGGCGGCAATGAAGACGAACAATCACTACAACGCGAATAGGCGCAGATTCAGGATCATTACCGCAATCACTACCGCATTAGTTATTGCAATTGGATCATTTGCGGTGCTGCTTTGCTATAAGCTGGACTGGAGTTTTGATATGACGACCGAGCGGCTTTTCACGCTGTCCGAACAGACCGTTTCGGTTCTCCAAACACTTGACGAGAATGTGGACATCGCCGGAGTTTATGCAACAGGAAAAGAAGAACAAATGGTACAGTCGCTGCTGGGCGAGTATACCAAAGCGTCGGACAAAATCAACGTGGAATATATCGACGCGGAGCGGGATCCGGGCAAGCTCGCAAGCTTTGCGCTGGATGTAACATCCGTAGCGAACGGCAGTGTGATCGTTAAAAGCGCGGAACGCTCCGATATTATCAGCAGCGGCGAGCTGTTTGAAGAGGATACGGATGGAAGCAGGCTGTTTGCCGGCGAGAGGGAAATTACCGGAGCCATCCGTTATGTAACATCCGAAGAAATGCCTGTCGTTTATTTCGTACAGGGTAACGGCGAGACCGATTATACAACTTATCTTACGGAAGCGGCATCTGGCTTGGATCAGAGCGCATGTGAAGTCCGCCCGCTGCGCCTTACCGAAGGGGAAACGATTCCCGAAGACGCAGCGATGCTCATCTTTGTGTCGCCGCAAAAGGATATTTCAGACGAAGCGCTGATCAAGCTGCAAGATTATTCGCGCAAAGGCGGCAGCATATTCTTAATGATCGACCCTGTAACGAGTTCGAACGAAGTGAATTATACCAACCTTAGTAAGTTTACGAATGAATACGGCATTGATATCACCAACAACTTTGTGGTTGAGGAAGATCCGCAGCACTATCTGTCCCAGCGTAACACATTTCTGATACCGCTGTATGGCGAACATGAAATTGTCACGGACATGGCCAAGCGGCAGGAAATGGTGATATTGCCCTCGGTACGGGCTTTGGGTACGGTTGAATTTGATATAAACGAGATTACGAACACGGTATTGCTGCAGTCCTCCAATGCATCATGGTGTCGCAATGACATGACGATAAAGGAACCCCAATTTACGGAAAACGATCATATTGGGCCTTGGCCGCTTGCATTTGCGTCGGTGAGAAGCAATGTGAAATGGAGCGAGAGTGCGTCGCGTATGGTCGTGATCGGCAACAGCATATTCTCGTACGACAGCATGACAGATGTTCAGACAAATCGAGAATTGTTTATGAACTGTGCTCTATGGTTGCTGGGAAACCGTGAATCGGAAGTCATCGCGACTAAATCGATCAACTCGGGATCGGTTATCATCCGCGGCAGCGAATTTGTAACCCTCGCCATCGTATGCGTAGTGGTACTGCCCGGCATCGCGTTTGCACTGGCTTTGGTCGTTGGAATACGCAGGAGGAACCAATGAAGAACAACAGGCGGTATATTCGCAACATCATCATACTGGCCTGCGTGTGTGCGGTTTTGGCGACTGCCTATTTTCTGATCACCGCGAACGAAGACCCGGCTGCAGCGGGCGTACTATACAGACTTGGCAGCGACAAAATTGTACAGGTGGCGATAAAAAACCAATATGGCAGCTTTGTGTTCAGGCAGCAGGACGGCGTCTGGATGGTTGAATCCGGCGGTGTATACCGTACTAACCCTAAAAAGGCAGAATTGCTGATTGCCAGCTTGGAAGAGTTTAAGATCACGCGTATGCTGCCGGAGGAAAAAAGCGAGTATGGATTCGCAAATCCGCAAGCTGAGGTGAGCGTATCGACAAGGGACAAAAAGCAGTACAGCTTTACGGTGGGGAATGAAGCGATTGCCGGTTCGAGCGTGTACGTGAAAAGCGGCAGCGAGATCATGCTGACCTCTACCGCAATGACGGCCCAGATAACAGGCAGCCTCGCTGCCTATCGCGCAAAGGATGTGCTCATGGTCGATCCGGCGAATATCCGCAGCATTGATTATTATGTGGAAGGTGAGAAGACACTTTCGCTTACCAATACGGATTATAAGAGCTGGAATATGGTTTATCCGTTTAAGGTTCCCGCGAGAAAAGTCGTCATAAATGAACTTGTTTCGCAACTGATTTCGCTCAGGATTGCGGAATATGTAGACTCGAGGAGCGGCAAAGAGGAAGCGGGGCTTTCCAATCCCGCCTGTAAGCTGGTGCTGACAGATGAAGAGGGCGTCAAGCAGACGCTGGAGTTTGGCGCCGTGAGCGATACACTGCAGTACGCAAGTATCGGGACGAAGGATGACATTGTCAAACTCTATGCCTCTGATCTGGACTTTTCGGAACTGACCCCAAAAGGCGTTATGTATATTGCTCCGCTGGATTATGATTCCTCCGAGGTACAGTCCATATCGATACAGGCGGGCGGAGCCACAGATACCATCAATCTGGAATATAACGGCGATGATGTGACCGCAAAGCTTAACGGTGCAGAAATATCGTACTCGACTGCCTTCGCCGCAATTTATTATAAGTGGATAACGCTTAATGCGGACGGATACGATACTGAAACGACAGTGCCCAAAGAATGCGAAGCCGTCTGCATGACGACATTGTTAAGCGGTGAAACGATTGAGCTTTCGCTTTATACGCGAGACGCAGATACCTTGTATATGGTTGTGAACGGTAAAATGGTGACGGATGGGCAAACGAGGTTTTACCTGGACAGGAGCTCGCTGACGGAGCTGCTGTACCGCATGCAAAGCGCGAAGGACAATGGAATTGAATAAAGCTTACCTCAATTATGAGGTAATAAATAAACACGAAAAAGGAGGAAGACAATGAGAAAGACCCAAATGAAGGTCGCTATCATGGCAGTAATGCTTGTGGTAGCTATGTTGCTGATGACGGCGTGCGCAAACACTGGCGAGACGACTTCGGAGGCAGCCAGCCAAACGACATCCAAGGATACGACTACAGTATCAGCGTCGGCGGAAGCGGGTGGATTTGATGGCGTTATTGCAAAGATTCCGAACACGTTGAAACACGACGTTCACGGCAACGATGCAAAGCATGCGAAAGCCTATGCGGCTAGCGAGTACAACTATGACTATCAGACCATCGACCCCGACCAGGATCTCGCGAAGTCATCCGCGGCGGTAGAGACGTTCATCAGCCAGGGTGTGACTGGCATCATACTGCATCCGATTACTGAGGATGGACAGAATGAAGTCATTCAGGAAGCTCGCGATGCGGACATCCCGATCATGACTTACTGCGTCGGAACCACAGGCAAGAAGGTTCCCGCTCTGATGATCGACGAAGCATCGGTGGCAAAGCAGATGGGTATCGACATGGCGAAGCAGTGGATGGACCTGTATCCGGATAAACCGGTGAGACTTGGTTTCGTCAGCTGGACGAACATCTCATTCTGTTTTGACAACAGAACCGGCCCGTTCCTTACCGGCGTAAAGACGGTTGTAAGCGACCTGCCCTCAAAAGAGGAATGCGGAGACCTCGTGTTCCAGGACAGCAAGGGAACGGAACTCTTTGGCGCTACCTACTGGGGACATGGCGGCGGCGACCTTGAGGTTGCGCAGCAGATAGCGGCTGCCGGCATTCAGGAGCATCCGGAAGTCAATATCATTTACGGTGACAACATGCAGAACGGCCTGGGCGTGCTGGCTGCTTATGAGGCTGCCGGCCGTGGTAAAGCTGAGAACGGCGTACCGCTGACCGAAATTATCGCTTCCACAGACGCGTCTTCTGCAGAGCTGATCAAGCTCGCGGATCCGACGACCTCGCTGAAGTATGCGCTGGGCATGCAGCCGAAGTCATTTGCTTATGCAGAAATCGATATGATGATGCAGATCATCAACGGCGAACTCGATCCCGATACCTATGTCGAGAATACGACACCTGACTGCTACTTCAACTACTACAAGGATTCGTTGCAGGTGCTGCAGGATTGGTTTAACGACCAGTATGCTCCGGAATCCCCGATTGATCTCGCAGCGGAAATTGCGAAATAAGGAGAGAGCGACCCGTTCTTCGGACTCCAATCTAAGAACGGGTCGCGTTCTTAAAA
>CAZLRM010000021.1:0-11644 GCA_964561895.1 uncultured Christensenellaceae bacterium
ACGCTGCTGCCCTTTTTAGGCAAGGTGGGAGAGCTTAAAACCAAGCCTACGCAGCACAGCGTCAAGGAGCTTCGCACAATCGGTATCGAGCCGGATATCATCGTGTGCCGTACCGAAAAAGAGATCACCGACGACTTAAAGCGCAAAATCTCGCTTTTCTGCAACGTCAGCCCCAAGGCCGTGGTGCAGAACCGCGACGCCGACTCTCTCTACGAGATTCCGCTGCTGCTGCGCGATGAGAAACTCGACAAACTCGTCTGCGACCGGCTTGGCCTTCCGGATATACCTTCCAGCATTCCCGAATGGGAAAACATCGTCAAGATACAGAAGCAGAAAAAAAACAAGGTAAAAATCGCGATCGTGGGAAAATATATCGAGCTGCACGACGCATACCTCTCTATCGTGGAGTCGCTTACGCATGCGGGCATCGCCAACAAGGCGGACGTGCAAATACTTTGGGTAAACGCGGTAGAGCTGGAAGAGACTAAAAATGTTGAATCCATACTTGGCGGAGCGGACGGCATCATCGTGCCGGGCGGCTTCGGCGAACGCGGTATAGAAGGCAAAATCAAGGCAATACAGTATTGCAGGGAGAAGAAAGTACCGTTCTTCGGCATCTGCCTTGGCATGCAGCTCTCGGTCATCGAATTTGCACGCAACGTGTTGGGGCATCGCGAAGCCAATTCCACGGAATTCTGCTCCGATACGCCGTATCCGTTCATAGACCTGATGCCCGAGCAGAAGAACGTCACGAACATGGGCGGTACGATGCGCCTCGGCGCATACAAGTGCGCGCTGCAAAAGGGTACGAATGCATATGAGGCTTATCAGACAAACGAGATCAGCGAGCGCCACCGCCACCGTTACGAGTTCAACAATATCTTCCTCGAGGAAGTAACGAAGGCGGGCATGCGCGTAGCGGGCATCAACCCAGAGCATGGCCTCGTGGAAATTATGGAACTTGCCGGCCATCCGTGGTTCGTGGGTGTGCAGTTCCATCCCGAGTTCAAGTCCCGCCCGATTCGCTCGCATCCGCTGTTCCGCGAGCTTGTGTCGGCGGCAAAGAAATACCGCGACTCCAAAAAATAGCCCTGGAGAATATGTATGACGGAGTTTAAAGCGAAAAATTTTATCGAGGAAATTATTGATGCCGACCTTGAATCGGGCCGCGAAGACCATGTTTTAACGCGCTTCCCGCCCGAACCGAACGGCTACCTGCACGTTGGGCATGCCAAATCCATATGCCTTAACTTCGGCACCGCCGCAAAGTACGGCGGCAAGTGCAACCTGCGTTTCGACGATACCAACCCCGCCAAGGAGGATAACGAGTACATCGAGAGCATTGAGCGCGACGTACGCTGGCTGGGTTTTGAGCCCGCCCAGGTGTTGTTCGCGTCCGATTACTTTGACTACATGTTCGACTGTGCGGTGAGGCTCATCGACAAAGGTCTCGCGTTCGTTTGCGACTTAAGCGCGGAACAAATGCGCGAGTATCGCGGTACGTTGACCGAACCGGGAAGAGAAAGCCCGTACCGCAATCGCTCTGTCGAGGAAAACCGCAGACTGTTTTTTGAAATGCGCGACGGCAAATACGCGGACGGCGAAAAGGTGCTGCGCGCAAAGATCGACATGGCAAGCCCCAACGTCAACATGCGCGACCCGATCATCTACCGCATACTGCGCGCGGAGCACCCGCGTACAGGCGACAAATGGTGCATCTACCCGATGTACGATTACGCGCACCCGCTGGAGGATGCCTATGAGCGCATCACGCACAGCATCTGCACGCTCGAGTTCGAAGACCACCGCCCGCTGTACGACTGGGTAGTGCAAAGCTGCGACTGCATTCCAGCGCCGCATCAATACGAATTTGCGCGGCTCAACTTAACGCGCACCATCATGAGCAAGCGTTACCTCAAAAAGCTTGTGGACGAAGGTTTCGTATCGGGCTGGGACGACCCGCGCATGCCTACGATCTCAGGCCTGCGCCGCAGAGGGTATACGCCGGAGGCCATCCGCGATTTCTGCGAGCGCATCGGCGTGGCCAAGGCTAACAGCGAGGTGGAACTTGGGCTTTTAGAGCATTGCGTGCGGGAGCATTTGAACGCCGTTGCACAGCGCCGCATGGCGGTACTGAATCCGCTTAAAGTCACGATTGAAAACTACACCGGTTCGGAAACCGTGCAGTCCGAAAACCTGCCCAAATCCGAGGAGGCCGGGCTGCGCGATGTGCCTTTCTCGCGCGAAATCTATATTGAACGCGAAGACTTCATGGAGGATCCGCCGGGCAAGTTCTTCCGGCTCGCTCCGGACAGAGAAGTCCGCCTTAAAGACGCCTACATCATCAAATGCGAACGCGTTATCAAAGACAGCGAAGGCAACGTGACGGAGCTTGTGTGTACGTACGACCCCGGCTCCAAAACAGGCGGGCCTACAGCAGGCCGCAAGGTGAAGGGCACACTGCACTGGGTAGACGCCGCCTCCTCTGTGCCGTGCACAGTGCGCCTCTACGACGCGCTGCTGCTGCCGGATACCGAGGGCGATTTTCTAAACCGGCTCAACCATGACTCCATCAAAGTGCTAAGGGATGCCCGCATTGAAAAGGCGGGCGCAGATATACAGCCCGGGCAGCGCTTCCAGTTCATGCGGCAGGGTTACTTCGTCGCGGACGACGACAGCCGTACGGGCGCGCTCGTGTTCAACCAGATCGTCGGCCTTAAAGACAGCTACAAATCAGAAAACTGAAACTATGGGAAAGGGGAACGGTGGAGGCTCTCCCCCCCACCACCGTTCAGGGGATATTGTCCCCTGAGACCCCCATCGTGCGAAACGCCCTTAACGGGCGTTTCGCAGCAAAAGGGATAAAATTCCGAAAAGAATCCGGATACGCCATGAAACGGCGTTCAGCTTGCTGACAAAGTCTCATGCTTGACTAAATACTGAAAAAGCCTTGTGGATTCCACATAGAAACATGCCTTTCTGCAATGACGCCTTGAGAAAGGCAATCATAAAGATGGGATTAGAAAGTTACCCGAAAAGAAGAAAGGAAAGATCACCATATGACTCAGGTCAGAACAAGGTTCGCACCCAGCCCGACGGGCTATCTGCATATCGGAGGCTTGCGCACCGCGCTCTACGCGTGGCTTTTCGCGCGCCAGCACGGCGGCGTGTTCATACTGCGTATTGAGGATACCGATTTAAACCGCGAGGTGCCCGGTGCGAAGCAGGTCATCTACGATACGCTGCGCCAGACCGGCCTTGACTACGATGAAGGCCCCGATGTGGGCGGCCCGTACGGCCCGTACATACAAAGCGAGCGCCGCGCAACCTACCAGCACTTCGCGGAGGAACTCATTAAGCGCGGGGCGGCGTACCGCTGCTTCTGCACGAAGGAGAGGCTCTCGGAAGAGCGCGCGAAAGCGGAGGCCGTTGGCCAGTCGTTCACCTATGACAAGCACTGCCTGCACCTTTCTCCTGAAGAAATACAGAGAAAGATAGACGCAGGAGAGCCGTACGTAATCCGCCAGAACATCCCGCGCGAGGGAGAAACCACATATACCGACACAGTGTTCGGTGATGTCACCGTGCCGAACGCCGACCTTGACGATAACGTGCTTTTAAAAGCCGACGGCATGCCGACGTATAACCTTGCCAACGTGATCGACGACCACATGATGGGCATCACGCACGTGATCCGCGGCGTGGAATACCTGTCGTCCACGCCCAAGTACAACCACCTATACCGCGCGATGGGCTGGGAGATTCCGCAGTATATCCACCTACCCGTCGTCATGAAGGACAAACAGCGCAAACTGTCTAAGCGCTTCGGCGATGCCTCGTTCGAGGACTTCCTTCAAAAAGGATATTTAAAAGAAGCGCTGATCAACTATATCGCGCTGCTCGGATGGAGCCCGGGCGGCGAGCGTGAGATATTCTCGCTCAGCGAACTGATCGAAATATTCTCGATTGAAGGATTATCGAAATCCCCGGCGATTTTTGATACCGAGAAGCTGACCTGGATGAACGCGCAATACATCCGCGCGCTGACCAAAGAAGAGTTTATTTCCCGCGCAATGCCTTATTTTGAGGCAGCAGGCACAGCCCGCATGAATCTTGATTTAATCGCTGAGATGATACAGCCGCGGCTGGAGCGGCTGGATGAGATACCGGAGAAGCTTTCCTTCCTCGCCGCCATGCCGGAGTTTTCTAATGAGCTTTATTTTCATAAGCGCTCGGGCTGCGACGCGGAATCCGCGTTGCCGGTATTGACGGAAGCTAAAGCAGCGATGGAAGCGCTTGGCGACTATTCCACCGAGGCACTCAAGGAAACTTTCTTAGCGCTGATTGAAAAGCTGGGAATCAAAAACGGCCAGCTTTACTGGCCGCTGCGCATCGCAATATCGGGCAAAGAGGTCACGCCGGGCGGCCCCGTCGAAATTTCGAGCCTGCTTGGAAAGGAAGAGACGCTGCGCCGTTTAAGCAGCAGCATCGCGAAACTTAATAAATAATCGAAATACGTTCGCCGCGCCATTTCGTATTCCATAGCATCCGCGCCATAGACTCAGGCTCTTGAACAATTATCGCGGTGCTTTCTGCATGCAACGGGTTTGGCGCCAAACCGGTTTGGCCGGCATCCGCGGCTTCGGGCAGCGCGGGATTATTCCTCAAATGATTTAAAAAAACAAATGCGCCCGCGATGGCTCCCGCGATTACCACAAACAGCAGTACTATAATTAATTGTTTTTTTATCATAACTGATCCCCTGCAACTCGTTCAACTGCTTAACATTTGGGATTGTACCATTTGGGATTTATTTTTTATACAGCTGTATACAAAGTTCACAATTTGTATACAAAGTACATATAAAACCGCACGTCAGAACAGCCCGTCGATTTGCCCTTCGTCATCGATCGTGATCTGCTGCGCCGAGGGATTTTTGGGAAGCCCCGGCATCGTGGTGATGTCGCCCGCAAGCACAACGATAAAACCTGCCCCCGCCGAAAGCTTAACGCCGCGTACCGTGAACCGAAAGCCCTCCGGCCGGCCCAGCAGTTTTGGGTCGTGCGAAAGTGAGTATTGTGTTTTGGCGATGCAGACGGGCAGGCGCGAATACCCGTTTTGGTCCAATAGGCGAATGGCCTGGGGAACGCCTGCAGAATAGTGGATTTCTCCCGCGCCATAAATCGTGCGCGCAAGTTTTTCTATCTTGGCTTCAATGCTTTCCTCCAACGCGTAGGGGTGCTTGGGCTGCGTTTTATGCGCGATGCGCATCACTTCCTGCGCCAGCGCGATACCGCCCTTGCCGCCTTGTGCCCAGCCGTCGGCAGGCAGCGCGGCAACGCCTTTGGCCGCGCAAAGGCGCTGAATCGTTTCGATCTCCTCCGGCGCGTCCGAACCAAACCGGTTAATGGCAACGGCGACGGGAAGGCCGTAGAAGCCTTTGAGGTTTTCGATGTGCTTTTCAAGGTTGCAAAAGCCCCGCCCGACAGCGGAAGTATCCGCCGTTTCAAGGCTTTCTTTGCTCACTCCGCCGTGAGATTTCAGCGCGCGCACCGTCGTCACAACGACGACGGCGTCCGGCCAAAGCCCCGTCTGGCGGCACTTGATATCCAGAAACTTTTCCGCACCCAGGTCTGCGCCGAAGCCCGCCTCAGTCACGACATAATCGGCAAGATGAAGCGCGGTATGCGTTGCGATATAGCTGTTACAGCCGTGAGCGATGTTCGCAAAAGGCCCGCCGTGCATGAGGCAGGGCGTACCCTCCAGCGTCTGTACGATATTAGGATGGATCGCGTCCTTTAAAAGCGCGGCCATCGCACCCGCCGCTTGCAGCGCTTCGGCGGTCACCGGCTTGCCGTCGAAAGTATATGCCACCTTGATGCGCGAAAGCCTCTCCTTTAAATCATGCAGATCGCAAGCAAGGCACAGCACCGCCATTACCTCAGAAGCCGCAGTGATATCGAAGCTGTCTTCGCGCGGCATACCGTTCGTCCGCCCACCAAGGCCGCAGGTAATAAATCGCAACTGCCTGTCGTTCATATCCATGCAGCGCCGTATCGTGATGCGGCGCGGATCGATGCAAAGCTCATTTCCTTGCTGGATATGGTTATCCACCATCGCGCAGAGCAGATTGTTGGCTGCAGTCACCGCGTGCAGGTCGCCCGTGAAGTGTAGGTTGATATCCTCCATCGGAATCACCTGAGAGTAGCCGCCGCCTGCGGCGCCGCCCTTAATGCCGAAAACCGGCCCCAACGAAGGTTCGCGCAGCGTGAGGCACACGCGCTGGCCGCACTCACTCAGCGCATCGGCAAGGCCGATGGATATCGTGGTTTTACCCTCACCTGAGGGCGTAGGGTTTACCGCGGAAACGAGTATTAGCTTACCCGGGGGATTATCCTTTATTCTCTGCAGTATGGAAAGCGATATCTTTGCTTTGTTGTTGCCAAAGGGAATAAGCTCGCTGTCCAGTATGCCCATGCTTTTTGCAACTTCGCTGATCGGCGTCAGTTTAGCTTCGCGGGCAATTTGAAGATCGGTTTTATGCATAATTTCTGCCTTTGCCGTTTTTTCTTTGCTATCATAATATGAATTCAATGAGAATGCAATTTCAGGCGTGCATATTTAATTTGCTTTGTTTATTCTGATACATGAGTTCATCGATATCGGAGAATATCTTTTTGCCCGTCAGCCCCATCAGATTGGAATATACCTTATAGCCCATTGAAAATTCTATTACATACGGGAGACTGTTTTCGTTGTTGAATTTTAGCGCATTCTCACGGATACGGCGGATGACGCGCAGGGGCGTAGAGTCGCTGCACTGTTCGAGCACGATCAGAAATTCGTCCCCTCCGTAGCGCGATACAAAATCCCCCTTACGGATACTTTTGCGCAGCAGATCCGCCGCGATGACGATTGCGCGGTCTCCTTCCACGTGGCCGAACGAATCGTTGATCTTTTTAAAATTGTCCAGGTCGAGCATGATGGCGGCAAACTTTTTGCTGCCCTTCACATAACTCCCCGAGCGGCTGATTTGCAGTGCATCTTCAATATATTCGTCGAGGTATTTGCGATTATAAAGGCCGGTTAAGTGGTCAAGGTTAATCTTTTCGTTGAGCGTGTTCATCTGCATGATCACCATTGAAAGCGTCGTTGCCGGCCACACCATCAGCACCTCCAATTCAAGCGACAGCTGGACGATGCCCACCGCAATCGGGAAAAGCGGTATGATCAGGTACGTAAAAAACTCGCCGGAGGACAGATGCGTCTTATTCCTCAACACATGCACAATCGCATATACGATATAAATATAAGTACAAACTGCGACGATAAAAAACATGGGGCCCCGCTGATAGCCGTTTTCAGCGGTAATACGGAATATAAAACCGGTTGCAAAGTTAACGCCCAGCAATATCGCCAGCAGTATGCACGGCGCGGCAAGAAACGCCTTCTCGGCGCCGCGCAGTTTATTGCCGAAGTGTATTGTACAGTAAAACGCCCAAAGCATGCAAAATAGTGAGCACAACACAAAGAATGCCGTATATAATATCTGAAGCAGTATATGACCCAGTTCACCGGGACGGCCGATGATCAGCAGTACAAGTATATCTGTGATCAGTATACCCATATCGCAGTAAATGAGCACACGGAAAGAACGCTGCCGGAATAACCCTTCGCTGCTGTTCTTGATATGGTTGAACAGTACGATCCCAAGCAACAACAACGAGAGTATATCGATATCAAACTGAACGTACATATCAGTTACAACCCCCATGATTTGGGAAGGCAACCCCTTAAAATGAGAAACCAAACTATATTATATATGGAATTTTACCACAATTCAATCACTGCGGCAAAAAAATACGATATTTTCCATGTGTAAATCAATAATCTCCTATATTGACCACTTGACTGCATGCAAATGCAAGTTTATAATTGCTATTAGTTGGTTTCGATTGCGATTACTAGGGGGAGGACTTGCATTGAGCGTGCATCTGATGCAGGAAAGGCGTTCCTACATCAAAAAAAAGCTGGCAGCCGAGGGCAGCATCCGCGTGGCGGAACTTGCGCGGCTATTTGATGTTTCATCCGAAACGATTCGCAAGGATCTGCTCTTTTTAGAGGAAAAAGGCCTGGCAGTCAAGGCGTACGGGGGCGCATTGGCTTTAGGCGGGACTTTTGAGCCGAGCTTTACGGAGAAATCCGTCACGCATATAGAGGAAAAAAGGCGCATTGCGCAGGAGGCGCTGGCCCGCGTGGAGAACGGAATGACGCTCATACTGGACAGCGGCTCAACGCTCTTTATATTTGCGCAGGCACTTTTGGTAAAGAAGGACATTACGGTGTTTACCAATGGCCTTAAGGCCGCACAGCTGCTCGACGAATATGGCATCACCACATGCGTACTGGGCGGGCAGGTGCGCCACAATAGCAACGCCATCGTAGGCAGCTGGGCAATGCGCAGTTTAAAGGAGATTCGCGTGGACATAACGATACTGGGCACCAGCGGCTTTTTAGACCGGAGCGGTCCCTGCGTCGAAAACTTTGCGGAAGCGGAGCTCAAATGCGCCATGCTCTCCGCGGGCAACCGGGCGATCGTTCTTAGCGATTCGTCCAAAGCGCAAACCCAGGCCGTGATCGAATTCGCAGACTGGGGTCAGATCGACGAACTGATTACAGATCAAAATATCGGCAGCGATATTTTAGAAAAAATTAAAGAAAAGACCACCGTTACAACGGCATAGGAGGCATTACATGAAAACAAAAGCGGTCAGGATATACGGCAAAAACGACCTTCGGCTGGAGGAATTCGAGCTTCCGGCAATCAGGGACGACGAAATTCTCGCAAAAGTCGTCTCAGACAGCCTGTGCATGTCTACTCACAAAGCGGCAATGCAGGGCTCAGAACATAAGCGCATACCGGATGATATCGCTGAAAACCCCACCGTCGTCGGGCACGAATTTTGCGGGCAGATCATTGAGGTGGGCGAAAAGTGGCGGCATCAATTCAAACCGGGCGATAACTTCTCCATACAGCCCGCCTTTAATTATAAAGGTTCGCAGAACGCGCCAGGGTATTCGTACCCGAATATCGGCGGCAACGCTACTTATGTGGTGATTCCTGCCGAAGCCATGATAACGGACTGCCTGTTAAAGTACGATTCGGACGTTTACTTCTACGGCTCTCTCGCGGAGCCTATGAGCTGCATCGTCGGCACGTTCCATGCGTTCTACCACACACGCCAGGGGGAGTATGTGCACGACATGGGCATCAAACAGGGCGGCAATATGGCGATACTCGCGGGCGTGGGGCCGATGGGCCTCGGAGCAATCGACTACGCGCTGCACAGTGACCGCCGGCCGGGATTGCTGGTCGTGACAGATATCGACGACGAGCGGCTCAGCCGCGCGGCGCGCATCTATACGGAGGAAGAAGCGGCAAAGCAGGGAGTTTCGCTGCACTATATCAACACGAAAGAAGCGGGAAAGATTGATGAAATACTCGCGCTGACGAAAGGCGCGGGATTTGACGACGTGCTTGTGATGGCACCGGTAAAACCCGTCGTGGAGCAGGGCGACGCGCTTTTGGGTAAGGACGGCTGTCTCAACTTCTTCGCCGGGCCGACCGACCACCGCTTCTCCGCGAGCTTCAATTTTTACAACGTGCATTACAATTTCACGCATATCGTTGGCACCTCGGGCGGCAACAACGACGACATGCGCGAAGCCCTAGATATGATGGCGAGGGGAATCCTCAATCCCACGGCAATGGTTACGCACGTGGGCGGGCTCGATTCCGTAATCGGGGCGACGCTGAACCTTGATAAGATACCGGGCGGCAAGAAGCTCATCTACACGCACATATCGATGCCGCTCACCGCGATCGACGACTTTGACAAACAGGACTCGCCGCTGTTTAAAAGCCTTGCCGAAATCACAAAAAGGAACGGCGGCTTCTGGAGCGCGGAAGCGGAAAAATTTCTGCTGGATCACGGTACGCCGATCGTATAAAAGAGGATAGTCAAAAGGCCGTTTTGCTGATATAATGGTTATCGACAAACGGCCTTATTGTTTTCCGGCGCGCGTTAAGTGCAGCCGGGATTGATGTTTTTTATTTGGAGGGGGACACCTTGAGCAGGATACCACTGAACGCGCCGAACGTGCTCACGCTGCTGAGGCTGGGGCTTGTGCCCGTAACCGCGATACTGATCTATTTCGACCTCATGATACCCGCGCTTACCGTGTATCTTGTTGCGTGCGGTACGGACTTGCTGGACGGCTATATCGCGCGCAAGCACAAGCTCGTCACCGACGCGGGCATACTGCTCGACCCGCTCGCGGACAAGCTCATGGCGATATTCGCCATCATCGCGTTTACCGTGCCGGGGGCGCGCGGCTTTGCGGTGCTTCCTCCGTATGTGCTGATCGTAATGCTCGTTAAAGAAGTACTCATGGTCGGCGGCGGTATTTTCCTCTATGCACGCGGGTTTGTAGCGCCCGCCAACACTTTTGGCAAAATCGCGGCATTCGTTCTCAACACCGCTGTCGCGTTCAACTTTCTTTATAAATACGTCGATCCGTGGAACGTGTACTTCATCAGCTTTGCGCTCGTACTCATGGTTGCGGCGCTGTTCCAGTACGCGTATTTCAACATGTACGTAAAGCTAAAAGGCAAGAAAACTCAGCCGGAATAACCAGTATAAAATGTGCGCCGCAGCTTTGTGCCTGCGGCGCATTTCTTTTATATATAATTGTAGAGGTAGCTTGATCCCGCCGGAGGACTATATTACCCCGGCGCAGTAAAAATCGGCCTTATGCTTACGGCACCAATATCTCACTCGCCAGCACCAGTTCGTCGCCAAGCATATAAAGCGTAAACTGCACGCCCTCCTCAGATGCGGCGATATACTCCGCAAAGCGTTCGCTGATCTCGCCCTCCGTGCGCGCGTCATACTGCGCGTAGGCCAAGCCCGCGTCGATGTCTTCCGTCACCGCCTCCGCGTTCAGCAGGTACGTCCCTTCGCCCTCGCCGCCGGGCGTAAAATCCGGGTTGTATTCCAATCGGTCAATTTTTAGCGTGCAGCCCTCCTCCGAAACCTTTGCGCCGGTGACGAGCGCCGGAATAACGTCAAGCAACTCGCCGGATTCGCTAATGCGCTGCAGCAGGAATTCCACGTCAAGGGTATCGCTTCCGTTTTCGCCTTCATAGTTTTCTCCGTCCTGATACTGCGCCAGTTCCTCCTCAAGCACGACGATCTGCGCCTCCAATGAAGAAATCTGCTGACTGAGCTGCTCCAATTCGCCTTTTTGCGCCGTCTGCCGCGTCTGCTCAGCGCTGCAAGCGCACAGCTCGATCAACAATATAACGCAAACGACCATGCGCAATCCCTTAAACCGGTTGTTCATCGCATCCACCCCATTTCGTGTTATATGGCTCTGAAACAGTCTATGCCACACCGCAGCACAATTGACATAGGCGGGCAAGCTTCCGTCACTTTCGTTCCGGACATGAAACCCCGCCTTTTACCGACCATGAAAGCGTAACCTCGCGGCAGGACGCCTGACCGCTGCATGTTTCACCAAAGATATCAAAACCGCGATTCTGAAAAAACCGCAGCGCCTGGTCATTTCCCTCATATATCCG
>CAZLRM010000021.1:11744-15016 GCA_964561895.1 uncultured Christensenellaceae bacterium
CAAAACCGCGATTCTGAAAAAACCGCAGCGCCTGGTCATTTCCCTCATATATCCGCACGCCAAGGCACGGATACCTGTCTTTGAGCCTATCCAGCAGCGTTGTCCCCACGCCAGCATGCTGCGATTCTTCCGCCACGCTGAGGCAGAATATCTGGTTCTCGTTAGTCAAACAGACAAATCCCGAAACGCCCCCGCCCGAGTCATACACCAGCGTATACCCGGACAGTATCGCTTCTCTCGCAGCGACGTAGCCTTCATGCCAGTAGTCCTGCGCAATTGATTTGTTGTATCGTATGTTATTATTGAGCCAGATTTGCATGACGCGCCCCATATCCTTATCCGCCAGTTCACGAATGGCGGGCGCGGCCTCTTCGCGGATAACCGCCGACTTTGATAACTTTGACCTTAAGTACCTCAGATCAAAAAATTTATTGATAAACAGCGCGATAAAAATACCGAAAAGCGTTTCTCCCAGCCGTGCGATACCGTAAAAGAGCGGCGATACGTCGCGCGGAACGACCATAATGACGAGGAATACGACGACGCTGATCGTGACGCTGAGCTGCAGGCGGAATATGTTGCAGAGATAAATCACTACGATCACGCCAACCACTGCAATCAACGTAAAAAACGCCTGCGGCACAAAACCGGACAAATATAAAAAAACCGTACCGATGACAGAACCGATGACGGTTCCCATAGTGCGGTCGATACCCGTTCTCAAAGTTTGCTGGAGTGAGGATTTCATGCAGATCGTCGCCGCCACCGCAGCGTAAACGCCGTTGATATTGCTTCCGATATCCAGCCAAATAAAAACCTGCAGGCAGATAGCGACTGCCAGCGCAGTTTTGATAATTCGCATTCCGATTTTATATCTCGGATTCATACTTTTCTAAGCTTCTCTTCCGGCGATCATATCCTTTGTTTTCATAAGCCGCACGAGGCTGCCGCGCTCGTTCTCATCAAGCTTCATGCGGATGTATTTGATCGTCTCTTCCAGCTGCGGTATCATCACGTATTCCAGTGCGTTCACCCTGCGGCGCGTCTTCTCAATCTCGTCGGCCAAAAGGTTACACGTCTTTTCAAGCTCCGCCAGCTCCACCATCTGCGGCAGTACCTTAGCAAGGCTCGCCGTCGCGCTGTCAAGCTCCGCCGATGTCATCAGCATGCCGTACGGGAAGAATACCTGTTCCCGTCTTTTCTCCTGATAGGATATGCGCGGCACATGTACGCTCATGATATTGGCCTTGGAAACGCTGATTTCGACCTCGCGCACGGGGAACAGCAGCGCTTCATCCATCGCCTCGCGGCTCATCGCAACACGCGCGAGCACGAAGCCCGAAAGCGCTACCCCCAGCGCTTTTTCCACCTGCGTGCGCAGCTCACGGTTACGCCGGATGAGCAGCAGAAACTGGCGCACCATCTCGTCGCGTTTGTCCTTTAACAGCTTATGCCCCCTTGCCGCTACGACCAGACGCTTTTTGAGCTTCGTCAGTTCCATGCGGGTCGGGTTCACGCGTAATATCGCCATCGGTTACTCCTCAGCCGGCAGGTATTTTTCGATCAGCGCATCCTTGATACGCTTGAGCTCAGTCTTCGGCAGTATCTTTAAAAGCTTCCACCCGAGACCAAGCGTGTCTTCAATCGGGCGGTTCTTCTCGTACCCCTGGGATACGTATTCCTTTTCGAAAGCGTCCGCGAATTTTGCGTAGAGCTTATCCACATCGGAAAGCGCCGCCTCGCCCAAAATGACGGACAGCTCCTTGGCTTCCTTGCCCCGCGCGTACGCCGCAAACAGCTGGTTCATCGTATCCGCGTGGTCTTCTCTCGTCTTGCCTTTGCCGATGCCTTTGTCCTTTAAACGCGACAGCGACGGCAGCACGTCGATGGGCGGCGTCACGCCTTTGCGCAGCAGCTCGCGCGAGAGTATGATCTGCCCCTCGGTGATATATCCGGTCAGATCGGGGATCGGGTGCGTTTTGTCGTCTTCCGGCATCGTGAGTATAGGTATCTGCGTGACGCTCCCCTTGCACCCCTTGATGCGGCCCGCGCGCTCGTACATCGTTGCAAGGTCGGTGTAGAGGTATCCGGGGTAGCCTCTTCTGCCCGGCACTTCCTTACGCGCGGCCGAGACTTCGCGCAGCGCTTCCGCATAGTTCGTGATATCGGTGATGATGACCAGCACGTGCAGGTCTTTTTCGTATGCCAAATATTCCGCCGCCGTCAGCGCCATGCGCGGCGTGGAGATACGCTCGATCGCGGGGTCGTCCGCGAGGTTGATGAAAAGCACGGTGCGCTCGATTGCGCCCGTCTTTTTAAAATCGCTGATGAAGAAATCTGCTTCCTCAAACGTGATGCCCACCGCAGCGAATACCACAGCGAAGTTCGACTGCCCGCCCAGCACCTTCGCCTGCCGCGCGATCTGCGCTGCAAGCTGCGCGTGGGGAAGCCCCGAGCCGGAGAACACGGGCAGCTTCTGCCCGCGCACGAGCGTATTCAGGCCATCGATAGCCGATATGCCCGTCTGTATGAACTCCTCCGGGTAGTCGCGCGCGGCCGGGTTAATCGGCGCGCCGTTGATATCCATGCGCTTCTCGGGGATAATGGCGGGGCCGCCGTCGATGGGGTCTCCCATGCCGTCGAACACGCGCCCCAGCATATCATACGAAACGGAAAGCTCGATGCTTTTACCCAGAAAACGCGCTTTGGATGTGGCGATTTTAAGCCCCTGCGAACTTTCAAAAAGCTGTACGAGCGCCTTGCTGCCGTTGATCTCGAGCACCTTGCCGCGGCGGATCTCGCCATTTTGCTGCTCAATCTCCACAAGCTCGTCATATTTGACGCCTTCGACGCCGTCCACGAGCATCAGCGGCCCGACAACCTCTCTGATCGTACGGTATTCCTTAAGCAATGTCGATCCCACCTTCCTCGTAAAGCCCGCTCATTTGTGCTTCGAGCTTCTTGTCTATTTCCGCAAATCTCTTTGCAATATCCTTCTCCTCAATGTATTTGGCACGGCCGATATCCTCCCTCACAGGCAGCGACGACACCTTGGAGAACTCCGCGCCTCCGTCCAGCGCCTTTTGCCCCAGCTCGCCCCACTTTAAAATCAACTTCAGCAAGCCGAACTGCTTTGGCATAGAGGTGTAGGTATCCACCTCGTGGAATGCGTTCTGGTGCAGGTAGTCCTCGCGCACCGACCGCGCGGTTTCAAGCTTAAGCCTGTCTTTCAGCGAAAGCGCGTCCACGCCTACGAGGCGCACGATCTCCTC
>CAZLRM010000022.1:0-3415 GCA_964561895.1 uncultured Christensenellaceae bacterium
GTATGCAGCTTTGTGCCGTTCTTTTTTGCATGATCCATCGCGCGGAGGAACTCTTCTTTTTTAAAGAAGCCGCCTTCTTCAATGTCCTTTGTGATGCGTGTAAGCTCCTGATAAACGATACGGCCTGCGCCGATGTTCAAGTGGCCTACTTCGGAGTTGCCCATCTGTCCTTCGGGTAATCCCACAGCGCGGCCCGAGGCCTTAATGGCCGTTGTGGGGTATTCCGCGCGCAGTTTCCTGATATTCGGCACGCCCGAGATGCAGATCGCGTTGCCGTGCGTCTCGCTGCACTCGCCAAAGCCGTCGAGTATCATCAGTGCGGTCAGTTTTTTAGCCATACGTTACCTCATTTAAAATTGACGATTGCCGCGAAATCCTCCGCTTTGAGGGAAGCGCCGCCGATCAGCCCGCCGTCGATCTCGGGCATCGCCATAAGTTCGGAAGCGTTGGCGGGCTTCATGCTGCCGCCGTACTGTATGCGGACGCTCTGCGCCGTGCTGCCGCCGAAAACTTCTTCCACCGCCGTGCGGATCGTGCCTATGGTTTCGTTGGCGTCTTCGGAGGTTGCGGTTTTGCCTGTGCCGATCGCCCAGATGGGCTCATAAGCAATGACGACCTTCACGGCCTGTTCTTCGGATAGCCCGAGCAGCGCAAGCTTGGTCTGCTTGCGTACGACCTCCGCCGTAATGCCGTTCTCGCGCTCTTCGAGCGTCTCACCCACGCAGACGATGGGCACTAGGCCGGCTTCAAGCGCCGTTTTGGCTTTTTTGTTGACACCCTCGTCGGTTTCCCCGAAATACTGTCTCCTTTCGGAATGGCCGAGGATCACGTATTCCACCCCCAAGGATTTAAGCATGCCCGGAGAAACCTCGCCTGTATATGCTCCGCTCTGCTCAAAGTGCATGTTCTGCGCGCCGATGTGTATGTTGCTGTTGCGGCGTGCGGCCGCTGCGGCTTCGATGCATATAAAAGGCGGGCAGACGACGACGTCCACGTCCTTTGCATCTTTAACGAGCGGTATCAGCGCGCTGACCAGGTCTCTGGTTTCCTGCGGCGTTTTGTTCATCTTCCAATTGCCCGCGATGATCGGTTTTCTCATTGCTATTAGCCTCCTTAAAAAATTGATTAAGGCATCCGCCTATATCTTTTTTGCGTAATGGTTTCCTGTGCTGCAAAAAGAGCCGCCTCAAAAGAGGGCGGCCCCTTTATAACCTTATTGAACAGCGTCCCTCTTATTTATCCAGCAGTGCGGCCACGCCCGGAAGCTCCTTGCCTTCGAGGAACTCGAGGCTGGCTCCGCCGCCCGTGGAGATGTGAGACATCGCGTCGGCATAACCCAGCTGCTGTACAGCCGCTGCGCTGTCGCCGCCGCCGATGATCGTGATGCCGTCGCAGTCTGCCATCGCCTTGGCGATGGAGCGCGTTCCTTCGGCGAAAGCAGGCATTTCAAATACGCCCATCGGCCCATTCCAAATCACGGTCTTGGCGGTACGGATCTTGTCCGCAAACAGCATGCGCGTGGAAGGCCCGATATCAAGACCCATCCAGCCCGGCGTGATATTCTCCGCCGGCACAAACTGAGTGTTGGCTTCGGCGTCAAACTTGTCCGCGATGACGATGTCCACGGGCAGGCAAAGATCCACACCTTTATCCGCCGCTTTTTTCATGAGGCTTTTGGCAAGCTCAATGCGCTCTTCATCGACGAGCGATGTGCCCACCTCATAGCCCTTGGCTTTAAGGAAAGTGTACGCCATGCCGCCGCCCAGCAGTATCGTATCGGCTTTATTAATCAGGTTGTCGATGACGCCGATTTTATCCGCCACCTTGGCGCCGCCCAAAATCGCGATAAACGGCCGTGCGGGGTTATCCAGCGCGCCGCCGAGTATGTCGAGTTCTTTCCCGATGAGAAAACCCGCGACCGCGGGGATGTAATCCGCCACACCCGTCGTGGAGGAATGCGCCCTGTGCGCGCTGCCGAAAGCGTCGTTGACGAAGATTTCCGCCAGAGAGGCCAGCTGCTTGGAGAACTCCGGGTCGTTGTTGGTCTCTTCCTTGTGGAAGCGCACGTTTTCGATCAGTACCACTTCACCTTCGCCGAGCGCGGCAACCGCGGCCTTCGCGCTTTCGCCGATGACGTCCGTCGCGAACGTCACCTTGCACGGCAGCAATTGAGCCAGCCTCGCGGCGACAGGCGCAAGCGAGTATGCGGGGTCGGGAGCGCCCTTCGGGCGTCCGAGATGGGAGCAGAGTATGACCTTGGCTTTATTTTCTATAAGATAGTTTATAGTGGGCAGCGCAGCAACGATGCGTGTTTCGTCCGTGATCTCCTTTTTATCATTCAGCGGAACATTAAAGTCCACGCGCACCAGTACGCGCTTGCCTCTGACATCAATGTCTTTAACCGTCTTCTTGTTCATTTGTAAACTCCTTGACTATAAAAAAGTTCTATATCACAAATCGCAATTATTTTATGCGATACGCCTTAAAAAAGCAATAGAAAACTTTGTCGCCGCGGTGTAAGCTCGCTGATCCATACCGATAACCAGACTGCGTTACGTAATATGCGGTGTTTGTGTCGTGACCTAAAAACCCTCTCCGGGTTTATGACTAGATCGGTGAACAACATGCCCGCACGCGCCGTATATTTACACAAATCCGTATAAAGATTTGCCGAAAAAACTGGCCAATACTTGGTGAGATTATTTCATCCCCGGAAAACCGTGCTGCCTAAGCGCTTCGTAAAGCACGATGGCCACTGAATTGGACAGGTTGAGCGAGCGCAGCCCCTCGCGCATCGGTATTCGGACTGCTTTTTCAGGATTTGAAAATATCAACGGCTCCGGCAGCCCCTTGGTTTCCTTGCCGAACAGCAGGCAACAGCCGTCCGGATAGTTTACATCGGTATATTTCTGCCCCGCCTTGGTGGAGCAGTAAAAATAAATGCCGCCTGCCGTGCGCTCAAAGAAGGTCTCAAGGCTTTTGTGCACCTGCACGTTAAGCTCGCCCCAGTAATCGAGCCCCGCGCGCTTAAGCTGCCTATCCGATATGTCAAAGCCCAGAGGCTCTATGAGATGCAGCTGCGCGCCCGTGACGGCGCAGGTACGCGCGACGTTGCCGGTGTTGGCAGGTATCTCGGGCTCCACAAGCACGATATGAAAGCGCATTCGTTTTCCTCCGTTCCGCTCCCGATTATACCGCCCGCATTACCCCGCGCGCAACCCCGCAGAGGAATATTGGCAAACGCTTTGTTTTATAATATAATGCCTGTATTGATTTTGCATAAGCGCTGCGGCACAGCGGCGAACCCATAGATGGAGATAGGAGAAGCAATGTCTAAAAGGCAGAAAAGCTTTGTAGCGGGCGCGGCAATCCTCGGAGGTATCGGGCTGATCGTCAAGATTATTGGCGCGGTATT
>CAZLRM010000022.1:3515-13954 GCA_964561895.1 uncultured Christensenellaceae bacterium
ACGGCGGTTTCTCAGCTCATCGAGCAGGTCGTCAAGCTTGTCGCGGGGCTTTGGCTGGCCAATCTGCTGCTTTCAAAAGGCGTGGAATGGGGCGCGGCAGGCGCGCTGATCGGCGTCACGGTATCCGAGGTCGCTGCGGTGCTCTTCGTCATGCTCGTTTACCAGTTCAAGCGTCGGGAGCTGAAGCAAAAACGGGAGACGCTGCCCAACGTGCCGTTTCAGTCGAATCGTTCCATCGGCAAGGATTTGCTCGTTATCGCGCTGCCTATCGCGCTGGGCGGATGCATCATGCCGGCAATCGGCGCGGTTGACATGGCTATTGTCACCAACTCGCTCATTTCCATCGGGTATACGCCGGAAGCGGCAAAAGCAAGCTTCGGCATACTGACGGGATTCGTGAACCCGCTCATCAACATGCCCGCCGTGTTATCCCTCGCGCTGTGCATGAGTCTTGTTCCCGCCATTTCAGCGGCGCGCGTTCAGAAGGATCAGGCGCTTGTCAGCAAACGCTCCGCGATGGGCGTTAAGCTCTCGCTTCTTGTAGGGCTGCCTTCTGCGGCCGGTATGTATATTCTGGCCGGGCCGATTATGCAATTGCTTTATCACAATGGCCTTACTGCCGATGAGATGGTGGTAGGCGTACAACTGCTGCAAACGCTTGCCATCGGCGTGTTTTTCCTCACGCTCGTACAGACCATGACGGGCATACTTCAAGGCGCGGGCCACCAGTTTTGGCCGCTGCTTAACCTGTTGATCGGCGGGGTTATTAAAGTAGTGCTCAGCCTTTGGCTGATACCTAAGCTTGGCGTACAAGGCGCCGCTATCGGCACAATGGCATGCTACGGCATTGCGGCGCTGCTTAATGCTGCATTCCTGATATATTTTACGCGTCCCAAGATGCGTATGCTCTCGGATCTTTTGATGCCGCTGCTGTCCACTGCCGCAATGGGTATTGTCGCATACCTGCTGTACAAACAGCTGGTCAAGCCCATAGGCAATACGTGGGCTTGCATCATAACGATCGGGGCTGCAGGAGCCGTTTATCTAGTCTTGCTGCTGGTTTCGGGCGGACTGCGAAAGAGCGATTTTAAGGAAATATCGGGCCGCGGGAGGTCCGGCAGCGGTACTATCAGCGGAGTGGAGTAATATGCGCATTACGATTGCCTCGATGGATACGCGCGGCGGTATTTCCGAAGAGATTCTAAACGCCGCAAAAGCCGCTTCCTGCGTTGTTGTACAGACCGACATGTGCGCGGCGCTGCATGAACGCGGCATCGCTTATGAAACGCTGGACGATCTTTACGAGAGTACGGAGGATTTTGATACGCTTGCGGAGATGGCAGGCAGGCGCACGCTGCGCGACGGTCTGCTGCTGATCATACTGGGCGAAGCCTATTTGAGCCGTATCGCGGTGCACGCCGCGAAAGCCGTCCGTGAAGCGGGCGGCGAAGTGGCTGTGATTCCCTACGGGGACGAGGCGCTGTGCGCGGCGATGGCTGCGGGTGCCGCCGATGGCCTTAGCGGTATTGCCATTCATACCGCTGCCTCGTTTGTGACGGCGAGTGATACAGATGCAACGCTGGTAATCCATGAGATCGATACGCGCCTTGCCGCAAGCGAGCTCAAACTTAAGCTGCTGCGCTGCTACGCAGACGAGCATCAGGCATATATCATGAACCGCAGGGAGGGAGCTGGGCAAATTATTCCTGTTTGGATGCTTGACGCCGAGCCCTCCTACGGTTATTATCTGAGTATAGTGTTGCCTCCCGCACCACTGATCGAAAAGAAACGATATACCTTTCTCGATCTTGTGCGCATTATGGACAGGCTGCGGGGCCGCGGCGGCTGCCCGTGGGATGCCGAGCAGACGCATGAGAGCCTTAGGGGATATCTCATCGAGGAAAGCTACGAGGTGCTTGAGGCGATCGACAAGGGCGATATGGAGGCACTGTACGACGAATTGGGCGACGTGCTGCTGCAGGTGGTTTTCCACGCCAAGATCGCGCAGCAATGCGGCGAATTTGATGTATCGGATATCACCACCGCGGTATGCGCCAAGATGATATCACGCCATACGCATATATTCGGCAGCGCGGTGGCAGAAACGCCCGATGCGGTGATACAGAACTGGGATCAGATCAAACGCGGCGAGAAGGGGCAAAAGACGCAGGCCGAGGTGCTCATGGACGTACCCAAAAGCATGCCCGCGCTGATGCGCAGCGGCAAGGTGCAAAGCAAGGCCGCGCGCGCCGGTATGGATTTTAAGCGGCCGGAAGATGCTGCGGACAAGCTGCGCGAGGAGCTTGCCGAGGTGCAGAGCGCAAATCCCAAAAGCGCGGCGCTGGAAGAGGAATGCGGCGATCTTTTGTTCGCAGCGGTCAATGTCGCAAGGCTTGCCGGCGTTGAACCTGAAACTGCGCTGCAGAAGGCAACGGATAAATTCATCCGCCGTTTCGAGGCCGCTGAGCGTATCGCCATTGAGCGCAGTATCGATATGCGTACATGCACGGTATCGCAGCTCGATGACATCTGGAATGAGGTAAAAGCCGCGCAGAATAATTGAGGCGCTATGTATGATAACCGCGCAATACGGGAAAGTTTATTGCATGCCCCCAAAAGGGAAAAACCCTGGGGTTATGATTGTCAGCAAGGGCTGAAAGCTTATTATGAATATATATCATAGGAGGAAATTATTGATGAACAAAACCGAATTGATCGAGGCCGTCGCGAAAAAGGCCAATTTGTCAAAGAAAGATACCGACGCCTGCCTTTCGGCGTTTGTCAGCGTGGTCAGCGATGCGCTTGCCAGCAAAGACAAAGTGCAATGGACTGGGTTTGGTACCTTTGAGCTGAGGGAAAGGGCTGCGAGAAAAGGCGTCAATCCTGCCACCGGGCAGCAGATCAATATTCCTGCTTCCAGCGCGCCCGCGTTTAAGCCGGGAAAGGTTTTCAAGGACGCGTTCGGCAAATAAATCAGATCGGAACAACGTGTACATAAATCGGCGGATGTATTCCGCCGATTTTTTTTAAACCGACGTTTAGCCTGCCGGCGAAATGCTAAGGTAACCATAAGAAATGGTTATGTACAAAAAACCGCTGGCAAACGAAGCTTGCCAGCGGCCTAAAGCACCGGAATTACCGATGCTTTTCATTATTTCTGATCCGATTCAAAGATCGCTTTTTTTGCAGCAAGCCAGTCCTTCCGATGATGACACAGTGCGGTATAGGCGATGTTATCCACCTGACTGATAATCAGTTCAAGTTCATCGTCGCCCACCGTCGTCGTCCGGCCTTCATTGAACTGCCTATCCACCTCGGTCTTAATCAGAGCGACCAGCGGATCCGTTTTTGAAATTGCCATATCGTCCTTGAGTTTGAAGTGCGAATTTAGCCAGTGCGCGATGCCTGCGAGCCCCGAATGCGCGTCGATCGCGACCGTCACAGGGCGCTTCAGTATCTTCTCGGTATTGAAAATGTTATAAATCTCTTCGTCCTTTAAAAGCCCGTCCGCATGAATTCCTGCGCGCGTAGAGTTAAAATTGCGCCCCACAAAGGGCGTGCGGGGGCAGATATCCGCGCTCAGTTCCCCCTCAAAGTATTCTGCCATTTCCGTGATTACAGAGAGGTCCATGCCATCGCTGGTGCCTTTAAGCCCGCAGTATTCCATCACCATCGCTTCAAGCGGGCAGTTACCCGTGCGTTCGCCGATCCCCAGGATGGAACAGTTGACCGCGGACGCGCCGTACAGCCACGCTGTGGACGCATTCGTGACGACCTTGTGAAAATCGTTGTGGCCGTGCCATTCGAGCAAAGACGAAGGCACCTCCGAATAGAAGTGCAGGCCGTAAACGATACCCTGTACGCTGCGCGGCAGCGAAGCGCCCGGATACGTGATGCCATAGCCCAATGTGTCGCACATGCGGACTTTGACCGGCACGCCGGTTTGCTGCATCAGTTTCATGAGCTCATCGACAAACGGTATTACGAAACCGTAAAAGTCTGCGCGCGTGATATCCTCAAGATGGCAGCGCGGGCGTATGCCGTAATCAATCGCCATTTTGACGACGCCCAAATACTTTTCCATCGCCTGACTGCGGTTTAGCCCCATCTTTTTAAAGATGTGATAATCCGAACTGCTTACAAGTATACCCGTTTCCTTGATCCCAAGGCTTTTTACCAGCTCAAAGTCCTTCTGGCTTGCGCGGATCCACGCGGTCACCTCAGGAAACTCATAGCCCAGATCGAGGCACGCTGCGAGCGCTTCCTTGTCCTTTTGCGTGTACACAAAAAATTCGCTCTGGCGGATGAGGCCTTTTGGGCCGCCCAGCCGATGCTGCATTTTATACAGATCGACCACCTGCTGCACCGTAAACGGCGTGCGGCTTTGCTGCCCGTCGCGAAAAGTCGTATCGGTGATCCAGATCTCCTCCGGCATACACATCGGCACTACGCGGTGGTTAAACGTAATCTTGGGTATCGTATCGTATTCAAACATATCGCGGAAAAGCTGCGGCTCCTCAACATCCTGAAAGGAAAACTTATAGTCGTTCTCTACGAGCAGATTCCACCGGCTGTCCATTCTGTTTTTCATTGTTACCCCCTATTTCAGCGACTGCATAAACTTCTTGATGCGAGCCATGCCCTTCCTGATATTCTCTTCGCTCGTCGCGTAGCTTAAGCGCACATAGTCGTCCGCGCCGAACGATATACCCGGCACCACCGCGGTTTCCGCCTCTTTAAGCAGCAGCTCCGTAAAATCGAGCGAGCCTGTAATCGTCTGCCCGTTAAGGGACTTACCCTTTGCCCCGGAAATATTCATCATCACATAGAACGCGCCGCCCGGCACGCTGCAGGATAATCCCTCGATGTCATTGATCAGGCCGCACAGCAGCTTGCGCCGCGCGTTAAAAGCGCTGCACATGCGCTCAACCTCGTATTGCGGGCCGTTTAAGGCCTCTGCAGCTGCATATTGCGCAATCGAATTTGCGTTGGACGCCGCATGAGACTGGTATGCGTCCATGAGGTCGGCGATTTCCTTTGTGCTTGCGGTATAGCCGATGCGCCAGCCCGTCATCGCGTACGTCTTGGAGAGGCCGTTGACGAGTATCGTCTTATTTTTGATTTCCTCGCCCAGTGAGGCGATGCTTGTGTGCTCTCCCTCGTATATCAGTTCGTCGTATATTTCGTCGGAAACCACGAAAATACCTTTTTCCACGGCAACTTCCGCAATAGCGGCCAGCTCTTGGCGCGTATAGACGCAGCCGCACGGATTGGACGGTGAGTTCAAAATCAGCGCTTTTGTATTCACCGTAATCGCGCGGCGGATATTGTCTGCGGTGGCCTTGAAGGTATTGTCCGTTGCAAGGAATACCGGCACGCCATCGTGCATACGCACCAGCTCAGGATACGTGAGCCAGTACGGAACGGGGATGATCACCTCGTCGCCCGGATTCAATATCGCGGCGAATACGTTGAAAAGCGAGTGTTTTGCGCCGTTGCTGACGATAATTTCGCCGGGGGAATAAGCTAAACCGTATTTTCGCATCAGGCGATCCGCTACGGCTTTACGAAGTTCCGCCGTCCCCGAGGACGGCGTATAGCGCGTCAGCCCCATATCAAGCGCTTTTTTTGCTGCTTCGACAACATTTGCGGGCGTGTCGAAATCCGGCTCACCCGCGCCAAAACCCACGACGTCACGGCCTTCCTGCGCCATTTTTTTTGCCATTGCCGTCACTTTCAGAGTGACCGACGGCGATATTCCAAGTGCCTTTGCTGATAATTTCATTTCCCCCTCCACTGGTCAGTCAATATGAAGTTTAAGAAAACATGCCCTTCATTTTTAAACATGATAGCATATGATTAAGCCATAATCAAGTTGATTTTTGCATTTTTCGCATAATTGTGTTGCATTCGTTTTTTCAGTATTTTTCACAAACTATGCACATCACAACATATATATATGGCAGAGGTGATAGGACAATGAAGCAGTTGACTGTACTTTGCGGAGAGCACTGCGGCTACTGTAAAAAAGCAAAAATGCTGATTGAACGTGCGCGCTTGACTACACCTGAGTTTGCCGCGCTCGATATACGCTATATCTGCGATGAAAGCCTCGAGAGCGCACAATATCCGCATACGCTTGTGCCTGCTTTTTTCTGCGGCGGGGAGCGCGCTTTTGAAGGCAACCCGAGCATGAATGATATTAAATCCATATTAAAAAGATGCTGCGGGTAGCGTTGTTTTGACGTGGATAGATGATAATTTAAAAATATATGAATAAATGAAACGAATATTGCCATTCGATCCAAAACGATATAGAATCATAAAAAAAGGAAAGGATACCGATATGGCAAATTATATCATTGGAACCAGTTCCACATCCGATCTGCCGCTCGATTATATACAAAAACACGGTCTTCTCATGATGAAGTATACGTTTATAATCGATCATAAGGAATACAAGGACGGAGACCTGGATTCTAAAACGTTCTACAATCTTGAACGGAACGGGAATTTGCCCAGCACATCGCAGCTAACCCCCGACGAGATCACAGAAAAATTCGAGCCGATTCTCGCCGCAGGCAACGATTTGCTGCATATTGAGTTTTCATCGGGGCTTTCGGGCAGCTACAATAACGTGCGGTTGGTCGCGGAAGAGCTTCGCGTGAAGTATCCTGACAGGAAGCTGATCGTGGTCGATTCGCTGTGCGCATCGCTGGGCCTCGGGCTGCTGGTGGACTATGCCGTGAGGATGCGCGGGCAGGGCAAAACTATTGATGAAACCGCAAAGTGGGTGGAGGCCAACAAGCTGGGCCTCAACCACTGGTTTACGGTAGACAGCCTTTCACACTTGCACCGCGGCGGGCGAGTGACGGGCGCCGCCGCCTTCGTGGGTAATCTGCTGCACATCAAGCCGGTGCTCAATGTGAATTACGAAGGCCATCTGATACCGCGCGAAAAGGAACAGGGGCGCCGCCGTGCGCTAAAGTGTTTGCTTGAGAAGATGGAGTCGTTGATCCGTAATCCGGAAGGCCAGCGTATCTTTATCAGCCATGGCGACGATTTAGAGGACGCGCAGAAGCTTGCCGCGATGATACGCGAACGGTTTCCGGAAATCGGCGACATACTGATCAATCCGATCGGCGCGGTAATTGGCGCGCATTCCGGCCCCGGCACGATCGCGCTGTTCTTCATGGGCAAGTCGCGCTAATCGATTGTGAGGTATATAAAGCCCGGGCTTAGGGATATCAGGCGGCTTATCAAGGCCGCGCCCTATGTTCCCGCTTAATGAATATCCGTTATTGCTGGCTCCGGCATGTCCCGGGGCCTTTTCATATTTGTCCTTCTTTTTTCATATAGATGTTATTAACCTTATCGTGAGGAGGATTTATATGAGGTACTCAAGAATGGCGTCGCCGCCGCCCAGAAAGAAATCCCGATACGCAAATTGGATCATCGCCGTGGTGATACTCGGCATTGCGGCATACTTCATTGGCGCGGGCGCTGCGGGCGGCTGGCTCGCCAAGAACGTGATCGAGCCGGTGTTTGGAAAGGGCAGCCCGAAGACGGGTACGCCGGAGGCGTCGGCATCGGTTTCGCCTGTCGGCACGCAAGGGGCAGCCCAGCCTCCGGAGGAATCGGACCGGGTGGAGGAGACGATCTCGGCCGACGAAATTTCGCTTTATACGCTGCAGGTAGGCGCATTTTCCGACGAAAGCCATGCGAATTCCTCCGCACAAACCATTGCGGCGATGGGCGGCGCAGGCTATATTGCCTACGACGGGGAACTTTATCGCGTACTGCTCGCGGGATATTTGGATGAAAACGACGCAAAGGATGTACAGACGACTCTGGAAAGCCAAAGCGTATCTTCGACGGTTTTTAACTTAAAATCGGGTACGCTCGAATTCAAGATTGGCGCGACGCCGAAGCAGGCGGAAGCAATAAAAGCGTGTTTTGCCGCCGTGCCCGGTGCGACACAAACGCTTCAGCAGATTGTATTTGACGCCGACCGCGGCGAGAACGTAGATGAAGAAATCAAAGCGCTTGCGGACGATATGGTAAAGGTTAATGAGGAACTTGAGACGGTAATTTCACCGGACGACAGCGCAATTCAAAGCCTTGCGGCGTATATGTCGGAATTATGTGAAAAAATGAACAATATACCGATGTCCGCCGACGTATCTGCGGTGGAATTTTCCGCTCAGTTAAAGTATAATCTGATTGGTATGGTAGTCGACTATTCCGCCTTTTTAAAGAGAATAGGTGGTTGATTTATATTTCGCAGGGAGGATTTATGACCATACGCGAAGCGGCCGAAACGCTCGGCTGCGATATCGTCTGCAGCGCGCAGAATCTGGACAAGCCGCTTGTTTCCGCGTTCGGTGCGGACCTGATGAGCGACGTTTTAACATACGCGACTGAAAGCTGCCTGCTTTTAACCGGCATGGTCAATACGCATGTGCTGCGCACCGCGCAGATACTCGACGTGCCGTGTGTGATGTTCGTGCGGGACAAGCGTCCGACGGGGGAGATGGTGGAGCTGGCGCAGGAGATGGGTATTACGCTGCTGTGCTGCCGCAGTACGCTTTATGAAGCGTGCGGAAGGCTTTATGCGCAGGGCCTTATGCCATGCAGAAAGGCTTAAAAATGGCCGAAGGTTTCAGGGAAACGTTCGATATCGCCGCGGGAGATTACGCCGCCGCCGGGGAAGCCTCGGCAAAGATCAAGGGGCTGCTTAAAAGAATCGGTATTGCCCCTGCGGTGGTGCGCCGTGTGACCATTGCCGCATACGAAGCGGAAATGAACATGATCATCCACAGCCGCGGCGGGCGAATGACGCTTTCTGTTACTCCCGAAACGATTGAACTGATTTGTGCCGATACCGGGCCGGGTATCGAGAATATTACCCAGGCGATGCAGGAGGGTTTCTCCACTGCGTCTTCAAGCGTGCGTATGATGGGCTTCGGCGCGGGCATGGGACTGCCCAACATCAAGCACAACAGCGATACATTCAAAATACGATCGGGCAGTGACGGGACGACATTGAATATGTCGTTTTTCACCGGCTAGAAAGAAAGGGACTATGAATACATACTTCCATTCCGTACGCTTAGAGCGCGATAAGTGCCGCGGCTGCACCAACTGTATCAAGCATTGCCCGACCGAGGCGATTCGCGTGCGGGGTGGCAAAGCGCAGATTATCGCGGAGCGCTGCATCGACTGCGGCGAGTGTATTCGCGTATGCCCGTATCACGCTAAAATCGCATACACGGACCCGCTGTCGGATATCAGCAGATTTAAGTATAAGATCGCGCTGCCCGCGCCTTCGCTGTATGGGCAGTTCAAAAACCTCGCCGGCATCGACCGCATTATCGCGGCATTAAAGCTCATGGATTTTGACGATGTATACGAAGTCGCGCGAGGTGCGGATGTCGTGAGCTGCGCGCTGCGCGGCGCGCTTGGGCGCAAGGAGAATCTGCCCGTCATTTCGTCAGCATGCCCCGCGGTGGTGCGGCTGATACAGGTGCGCTTTCCTAACCTGATCGAAAACATCGTCGACCTGCGGTCGCCAATGGAGGTGGCCGCGGCTGCGGCGAAAACCGAATACGCCGAAAGGTACGGGGTAAGAAGGCAGGATATCGGCGCTTTCTTTATCACACCCTGCCCGGCCAAGATGACTGCGGTCAAGAATCCGTACGGCGCGGAGAAAAGCAGCGTGGACGGCGCGATTTCCGTGATCGATATCTACGGGTTGCTCGCGGGACAGCTCAAAAAGCCCGACGCAATTACTCTGGACGGCAATACCGCATCGGTGTACGGCGTGGGCTGGGCTAACTCGGGCGGCGAGTGCAGCGCCTCGGGCAGCGGCAACTGCCTTGCGGTAGACG
This sequence comes from uncultured Christensenellaceae bacterium, assembly GCA_964561895.1. GTDB lineage: Bacteria > Bacillota > Clostridia > Christensenellales > SZUA-584 > JAEWCC01. Next base: position 13,406 of record CAZLRM010000022.1, read on the forward strand.
GTATAGCCAACGTGATCAAGGTGCTCGAGGAGATTGAAAACGGCAAGCTTGCCGACCTCGAATTCTTCGAGGGGCTTGCATGCCCGGGCGGCTGTGTGGGCGGCCCGCTCGCGTTTGAAAACCCGTTTGTCGCGCGCACGCGTATAAAAAAGCTTGCGGCGCTTGTACCCAATACAGAGATTGATAAAAAATACGCGGCGCGGTATATCAAGGACGGCACGGTGAATTTTACGCAGCCTATTCATGCGCGGCCGGTGATGAAGATCGACGAGGACGTTGCCCAGGCAATGAAAAAGATGGAGCAGATCGAGGAGATTGCCGCGCGTCTGCCGGGGCTCGACTGCGGCTCGTGCGGATCGCCTTCGTGCCGCGCGATGGCAGAAGACATCGTGCGTGGCGACGCGAAGGAGCTCGATTGCATATTCAAGCTGCGCGATAGGGTGACGAGCCTTGCGGAGCAGATGGTGGAGCTGTCGGGGAAGGAGAGTAAGGAAAACTTATGACGGTAAAGGAACTGGCAGAAAAGACAGGGTGGAAGGTTTTATCGGG
>CAZLRM010000023.1:0-2416 GCA_964561895.1 uncultured Christensenellaceae bacterium
AATATCTAAGAAATTACGCGCCCGGCGGCGTGCCGCGCTAAAACCATTTTTTCCTTTTAAACAACACGAGGCACAGTACAACGATCGCAGCCGCAATAATAATCACCATGGGATACCCAAACGTCCAGCCAAACTCGGGCATCTTAAAATTCATGCCGTACCAGCCCACCAACAGCGTCAGCGGCAAAAATATCGCGGTAATCACCGTAAAAATCTTCATGATGTTGTTGAGCCCGATATCCACCTCGGCCTGATACGCCTCGCGTACCTGCGTCACATAGTCGCGCAGGTTTATAACGCTGTGATACAGCCTGTCCACACGCCCTGAGAATATCTTAAAATACCGCAGCGCCCCTCCCGGCATCAGGCCGTTTCCGTTCTCCTGCAGTTCATCCAGCATGCTTAGCATTTGTTCGTAGTACCGTTTTAATACCATCAGCCTTTTTCTCAGCGATATAATCTCCTTCACGCAGTTGCGCTTTTTAGATGTGATCAGCGCGTCTTCCAGCCCCGATATCTCCCGCTCGATACTCTCCAGCCTTTCGGCGTCGTCCGCGGTAAGCCTTTCGAAGAACACAAAAAGCAGCCTCTCAAAACTCACGTGCGCAGCACAGTCCATTTCAGTACATATCTTCTCCGCAAAAGCCGCGTGATCGCTGAATATCAGTATGAGGTTTTTGCGCAGGTAGATATGAATGCGTACGGGCGGCGTATGCAGCGATTTATGGTTCAGGTCGCTGACGCTGATGAAATCGAAGCCCTCGTGACTCTCGTACCCCATTGATCTATTGGCCGCCGCATCCTCCATAGGCTTGCCGCTGAGCCCGAATGCGCCGAGTACCCCGGCGGCCTCGCCCGCGGCAAATATTCCGAAGTATTGCCCCGTGCCTTTTACCGCTTCCGCGATATCTCGCTCCGCCATCTTCCCGTTTTCAACCGAAAACAGCATACCGTTTCTCCTCCGTTTTGCTTTGCAGTATTAAAACTCGCAGCTTCCCGGCGTTCTGGGATACGGGATCACGTCGCGGATGTTGTCCACGCCCGTGAGGTAAATCAGCAGCCGCTCAAAGCCCATACCGAAGCCCGCATGCTCACAGCCGCCGAAACGGCGCAGGTTGAGATACCAGCACATCTCCTGCGCGGAGATATGCAGTTCCTCCATACGTGAGAGCAGCCGCTCTGCGCGCGTTTCCCTCTGGCTGCCTCCCATAAGCTCGCCCGCGCCCGGTACGAGCAGATCGACCGCCGCCACGGTATCGTCCCCGTTCTGGTACATATAGAACGCCTTGATTTCCTTCGGCCAGTTGTATACGAACACGGGCGACGCAAAGTGCTCGTCGGTCAAGTACTTCTCATGCTCCTTTGCGATATCGCCGCCGTATTCGGGCTTGAACTCAAAGTCACGCTTCGCTTCGGAAAGTATGCGGATGGCTTCCTTGTAAGACACGCGCGCGATGTGCGATTCGCACAGCTTTACCAGCTTCTCCCTCAGCGCGGTTTTCGTATAGCCCTCAAGGAAACCGATCTCGTCTTTTGCGGCGTCCAGCACGTACCGCACGACATATTTAAGGAAGTCCTCCTCGATATCCATGAGGCCGCCCAGCTCGCAGAACGCGATCTCCGGTTCGATCATCCAGAACTCCGCGGCGTGCGTCTTGGTGTTGGAGTTTTCGGCACGGAACGTGGGCCCGAACGTATAGGCCTTCTTGAACGCAAGCGCGAAGGTTTCGCCCTCCAGCTGCCCCGTCACCGCCAGCGAAGTGCGTTTCCCGAAAAAGTCCTGCGAATAATCCAGCGGGCGCTTGGCGTTGTCGATATCGAGCGTAGTCACGGTAAAAGTGTTGCCCGCGCCCTCCGCGTCGTTACCCGTGATCAGCGGCGAATGCACGTACACATAGCCGTTACTCTGGAAATATGTGTGGATCGCCATCGCCGCAAGGCTGCGGATGCGGAACACCGCCTGGAACAGGCGCGTACGCGGGCGCAGATACGCGATCTCGCGCAGGAACTCAATCGAGTGCTTCTTGGGCTGCAGCGGGTATTCCTCCGGGCAGTCGCCGATCAGCTTCACAGCCTGCGCGCGCAGCTCATATACGCCCGCCTTGCCCTCCGTGGGCATCAGCTTCCCCGTCACTTCCACCGCCGAACCGACGCGGTAACCCTGTATCTGCTCAAAGCCGGGCACCTGATCGTCGTACACCACCTGCAGCGCGGCAAAGCACGTGCCGTCATAAAAATCGATAAAGCCGAAGGACTTCTGCTTGCGGTGGTTGCGCACCCAGCCCTTCAGGCATATTTCCTGATCCGTATATTTTTGCGCGCTGCCCAGCACGTCGCGCAGATCCAATGCCTTCATTTCCCGTCCTCTTTCATTGATGATCTCGTAGTGGATTATACCACATCGCGCAAGCTGTTA
>CAZLRM010000023.1:2516-13798 GCA_964561895.1 uncultured Christensenellaceae bacterium
GTCCTCTTTCATTGATGATCTCGTAGTGGATTATACCACATCGCGCAAGCTGTTATCCCGCTTGAAATAATCATCCGCGAATGACGCCGCAGCAGCAGATACGCATGCTCCTTCTGCTCCAGCGCCTCCACGCGCTTCATACTGTGCGTTTTACGGCATACTACTCCTCCGCATCCTTCAGCGACCTCCAAAGGTAAAGCGAGGCATACGACCGGTACGGCTCCCACCGGCTGCTGATTCTCAGCAGCTCGTCCTTCTTAGGCTCGACGCCGTACAGCTTCTGCACTGCGCGCTGCAAGCCTCCGTCCCCGCACGAGAATACGTCCGGCCTGCCGAGCGAGAACATCAGAAACATCTCCGCTGTCCACCTTCCGATGCCCTTGACCGCCGTCAGGCACTGTACGATCTCCTCATCGCCCATCGATTCCAGCGCCTCCAGCCGCACTTCCCCATCCGTAACGGCCTGCGCCAGCGCCTTCACGTACTTCACCTTCATACCCGAAAGGCCGATGCCGCGCAGCTCCTCATCGTTTGCCGTGAGCAGCCTCTCCGGCGTTACGCTGCCGCCCGTGAGCGTTTTAAGCCTGCCCCAGATCACCTCGGCCACCCTGCCCGAAAGCTGCTGCTCCACGATGGCGCTGATGAGTGCGGCAAAACAATCGCCGTTGAGCGGTCTGCGAATTTCCCCCGCGCGCTCAATCACTGGCCGCAGCACTGCGTCACGCTCAATCAGCGCATTTTTTATCTCCTCAGTCGCGTAAAGTTCCTTCATGCTTCCTCTTTTGTTCCGCGCTCAGCCGCGCAGCTCCATTACGAGCGCCTCTGCTTTTTCGATGACGCTTTTCAGCGCAGCTTCCTCAAACGGCGGCGTCAGCCCCGCCTCACGCACAAGCTCGGCAAACCGCATCTCGCCCCCGCGCGACACGAAACGCACGTAGCGTTTAAACGCGCCCTCGTAATCCTCCCTCGAGGCGAACAGGAACCCCAGCGCCACCGTCTGCGCGAGGCAGTAGTCGATATAGTAAAAAGGCGTCTCGTATATGTGCATCTGATACTGCCAGCGCGTGCCCTTTGAAAGGTACGGCATACCCTGCGTGGAGAGGTACGGGCGATACTGTGCCTCCAGCCTGTTCCACGCCGCGTTGCGCTCCGCGGGCGTCAGCGCCGGGTTCTCATAGACGATATGCTGGAAAGCATCGACGATCGTGCCGTACGGTATAAACGTCAGCGCGTCCAGTACGTGTACAAACTTGTATTGCCTCGCCCGCTCCCCGAAGAACGCGTCAATATACTTCCACGCGAAGAACTCCATGCTCATCGAGTGCACCTCGGCGGTTTCCATGCCATAGGAAGACGGCTCGCGCCCGCTCATCATATCGCCTGCAAAACGGTTGCGCGAGGTCATATAATCCGCGAACGCGTGGCCTGCCTCGTGCGTGATCACATCGATATCGCCTGCGGTGCCGTTGAAGTTCGCAAGTATAAAGGGCTGATGATATTTCGGAAACAGCGTGCAGTAGCCGCCGCCCCACTTGTTCCTGCGCGAATCCACGTCAAACGCTTCAGTCTCCATCATCATATCGAAGAACTTTCCTGTTTCATCGCTCATGTCGCGGTACATGCGCTGTGCGGCTTCAAATATGCCCGCCTTATTAAGTACAGGCTTCGGGTTGCCGCCCGGCACGCTCACGTCGTTATCGTAAAGCATAAACCTTTCGATGCCCATGCGCTTTGCGTTTTCGGTCTTGAGCCTCGCCACCGCGGGCACGGCGTATTTCAGTACGCTTTCGCGGAACCGGCTTACCATCTCCGCATCGAAGCTGATGCGGTTCATGCGGTAATAGCCCAGTTCAACGAAATTCCGATACCCCATCTTTTTGCCCATGCGGTCGCGTACCGCGACGAGTTTATCGAATATCGAATCGAGCTGCTCCGAGTGTTTTTCCAGCGTGACGCCCAGCACCTCGTACGCGTCGCGGCGCACGCTGCGCTGATCGTCCTGCATATACCTGCGCAGCATCGAAAGCGGTATCGGCTCCGTACCATAGTCAAACGTCATACCCGCCATAAGCTTCGAGTATTCGGTGACCAGGCGGTTCTCCTCCGCCATATCATCCACGATCGCAGGCGACATGGACTTCACCTGCACCTCGTAGGAAGTGAACAGCAGCGGCAGCAGTGCCTGCTCCAGTTCTTTGCGCAGCGGGCTATTCAGCATCGCCGCCGCGTACTCCGCCTGAAAGCTTTTTACGCGCGGCGTAACCTCATCGTAATAGTCCTTTTCGTTTAAATAGAATTTGTCCACCGTATTGATCGTATAGCGCATTTCCGCCAGAGACGCCGCCGTGATAAACTCGCGGTTCAGCACGACGAAACTCTCGCGCGCTTCGAGCACCGCACCTACGGATTTCGCGCTCTTCACCGCCGCAATGGCGCGCCGCGCTTCGTCCGCGTAGGCTTCGATGGCCATTCTCTCGTACCCGATATCTGATACCTTCATGTCTCTCCCCTTATCGCTTGATATATTATGTATACTCCTGATATTTTCGCAATGCAAGAGGGACCGGCCGGGGACGGCAGGGCAACGGTAATCTTGAAATAGAACGAGCTCTGCTTTAACAGGTATTTACACGGCAATTCACGACATGTTACTCTCTAATAGTTATACCAACATTACCCAACCATCATTAATCTTTAGGAGGTTTTCTTCATGTACGACAACCTGAAAAGCGAAATAAAGAAACTTTATGAGTTATGCGATTCATACGAATGGTTCTGGAGGAATGAAATCAAAACGAGGCAGTCGTTTCGTGAAAGCTTACGATGGGGATTGTTTTTTTACCTGCTTTATTTATCAGCTTCCGACGGGGTGCTCAAGCAAGCGGAGGTCGATTTTATTAACGAATGCCTGAAAAATCAATTCAGTATCAGCGAAGTGAAGGAGCTTGCGGAGGACGGCGGTATGGCTGACTTTGCATCCCAGCCGGCTCCGGCTTTCTCTATTTTCGCAAGAATCGATCTTGCATCGAAAAGTAAAGGAACCCCCACATACCACGCAGAGAGGCTGCTCACCTTATATCAGAATTTGGGGCTGGCATTCATCGCCTGCGATAACGAACATAACGAACAGGAGATGGCGAACTATACTAATTACATTGCGATGCTTGAGGGCTGCTTAATGGAGCACGGTCTGTATCAGGCATTTGCCAATTCAGAAAAAGAACTTTAATCAAAAGCGGCTGTAAAGCTTGGCCTCGCGCCCGTATTCCAGATTTCGCGCGAGGCTCAAGTTTTAACGGAGTATGCGTCATGGAATCGTTTCAGCCCTTCAGAAACGGCATGATCTCGGGCTGTTGATGAATCAGCACATGACCCTCACCGGGCAGCAGCAGCACCTTAGCATTCTGGATATGCTTCTTTACGCGTGCCGCTGCGCTTTTCGTATCGAGCATCACGTCGTTTTCCCCCGCGACGAACAGCACGGGCATGGTCAGGCGCGCAAGCTGCGCTTTGCTGAAGCGCGGCATAGCACCCCGGTAGTAGTTGAAATTCTCCGATATCAGCCGGATATAGACCAACGCCTCCTCCGGAATATCTGCGTTGTCATAAATCTTGTCCAATGCTTTCTTTGCAGCGCGTTTGCCCCCCAGCCGCATGAGCAGCCGTGAAAGCGTCAGCGAATGTTTTTGCCGCCCGAGGCCTGCGGGACACAGCAGCGCCAGCTTCTTAACCCTTTCAGGGTGTGCCGCAGCGAACTTCAGCGCTACCCAACCGCCCAGCGATATGCCGAGTACGCAGGCTTCTTTCACACCCAGCGCTTCGAATACGTCATACAGCCATTCCGCGTGAGCTTTTGTGCGCAAGCTGGGGCGCACATCGCAGCTTTTTCCCGGCTCGCCCGGAATATCGACCGCATATACGCGAAAGTACTTGCTGTACTCCGCAGCGTCGCCGATCCACATCGCGGCGTTGGAGCCCGAGCCGTGTATCAGAAACAGCGGCGGCAGCGCGCCGTCTCCGCACGCGATCACGAACGTCTCTCCGTGCCGGGTTTTCACCTCATGCGACTCATACGGCACAGGCCAGCTTTTTAGCACCCCGTCGTATACCGCCAGCACGGCGCGCTTTCCTTCCTCCGATTTAAATACAGAATTTTTTTCCATCATCATCTCTCCTACCTCAGCAGCCAGCTTTCTGCATCCTGCCGGTTTTCGAATATGCGCAAATGGCTTCCGCGCCCCGCCTCCGCCGCCATGTCGCGGAACTTGCCGCGCATTGTCGATGTATCGGGCATCACCACCGCGGTGCGTACGTAATAGTTCACGAGCTTCTGCATCACGACGCCCGCAACGCCCGTCCTCAAACGAAAGAACTCCTCGGACAGCGCGGCCTCGTGAAGCATTAGCAGCGTCGTATCGTTCGCGCCGCACAGCGCAACGAGGTCAAGTGCGCCCTGCTCGGTGCCTATCGGCTCCGGGCTGGAGCGCACCTCCACGTATCTCCCTTTCTGCGTGTCGATTACGCTATACTCCATTTTGATCTCCTCCTCATTGAGGCCGCTTTCAAACAGCCTCTCTTTCGCGCGGCCAGCCCAATCCAGTTCGGCTCGCAGAGTGTTCAGCACGTTCTCGTCAATGAGCTGCCACAGCAGCGCTTCGCGCGGCGTACGTGCCTCAAAGCCGCCCCCGCGGCGCATCCTCTCTCCCTGCATCGCCATCTGCATCCTGATCTCATTTTCGTAGCCGCTGATCTTGTTCTGCAATTCATCCGGCGTCAGCATATCCGCGCAGAAAAGCTGCATCAAAAACGCCTTGCGGCATTCAAACGGCTCGGACGAAGACATGAGCCAACCCTTCAGTTCCTCCCTGCCTTCCTGCGTCACCGTGTACACCTTTTTGTCCGGCGCGCCCTGCTGATGCTGTACCTCGCATTGCACAAAGCCTTCCTGCTGCAGCAAAAGCAGCGCCTTGTATATCTGGTTATTGTTGCCCGACCAGCTTAAATAAGGCGATTCCTGTATCACCTTTTTCATATCGTAGCCCGCCATCGGGCGGCAGCTCAGCATACTCAGCAGCGCAAATTGAATATCCATATTCATCACCTCGCCAATATTATATGTTATATTTATCATATGTTATTGTGTTTGTCAATAGACAAGGGCCTGATATCCCGAAGTATTTTGGTTTTTCTCGGCGATGTGATAAAATATCCATGTAAAATTTTCATTTTCCCGCAAGGATTTGCCTTGCTGAGTTGTATTATAAGCAGGATCATGCATCCGGAAAGGGATTCCTGTTGCATACGAAAGCGGAAATCACAGCTTTGTACCACGCGCATGCGGACACGGTATACCGCGTCTGTTTCACCTGCCTCAAAGGCCATCGCATGGATACCGAAGACGCGCTGCAGGCGACGTTCCTCGCGCTGATGCGCAGCGGAAAGCGGTTTGAGAGCGCCGTGCACGGCAGGGCGTGGCTCATCGTGACGGCCTCCAACATCTGCCGGAACATGCAAAAGCGCCGCCACCGGCGCGACGTGCCGCTGGAGGGCAGCCCGCAGACGCCGCATTGCGACCCGCAGGACGAAACGCTTGAGGCCGTGCTGCAATTGCCGGAGCCGGAGAGGCTGTGCGTCTACCTGCATTACTACGAGGGCTATTCCGCAGGCGAAATCGGCGGCATGATCGGTAAGAAGGACTCCACCGTTTGGAGCTATCTGCATAAAGCGCGCGGCAAACTCAAGGCCGCGCTGGCGGAGGATGCGCAATGAAGAATGCTTTGCAGCGCTCGTTCGGGCGCGTTTCTCTCGGCGACGCCGATAAAAAGAGGATACTCAAAGCCTTACTGGTAAAAGACGAAATACGGAGGAAAAGAGTAAGGGTATTGAGGGTCGCGTGCGCCGCCGCGCTGGCAGCGGCGGCCGCGCTTGCCGTACTATTCATTGTCTATACGCCAAATACCATGCAGCCCCTTGCCGCCGCCACCCCCGCCGTAATAGCCGTCCCCTCCGCCGCGACAAGCGCGGCCTGCCCGGCGCAGGATACAAGCGATACGTCCTTCATCGCGGGCAGCGTCGTGCTCAGCATCAACCCGAGCGTGGAGATTAAGCTCGGCGAGGACGGGTATGTGGTCGAGGCCGCCGGCCTTAACGAGGACGGCATCGCGCTCATCGAGGGCATCGATTTTGCGGGGCTGTCGTTGGAGAACGCGACGATCGTGGTAGTCAACCGGCTCATCGAGCGGGGCTACATCAGCGCCTCCATGGTGGACGACGTATATATCTCCGTATCCGGCTCGACGCAGCCCGATACGCTTTCGATGATGAGTGAAATCATTAAGACCGCCGCCTCGCAGTACGAACTGCCAGTGGATACGGTGCAGACGAATGATAACGAACTGCAGGTGGTGCTGGGTGATGTTGACGAAACCGAGCCCGATATCACACCCGCCCCCGAAGTTTCGCCGACGCCCGAAGTTACGCCCACGCCCGAGGTATCCGCGCCCGAAGCGACGCCCGCGGTTGTTCCTCTCCCCACCGCCCCGCCCAACCCGGCAAGCCTGCCCGCCGCGCTGACGCTGCGATACCTGAAGGACTCTGCCGGCGGCGTAGACGACATCCGCATCGATTTCGGCGGCGAGCGCGTAAGCAGCGATATCGACGCGTACGTTGATATTGCAGGCAAACCCGTTCTGATGGCGACCTTTCAGACGCTCAATAAGCTGGTCGCCGAGAGTTACCTCACGGACGGATGCCCCGATACAAAAGTGGAGTTTAACGTTTCGGCCTTCAGCGCAGAAACGGCGGCGCAAGTGCGTGAACTGGCCACGCTGATGATGGAGGAGATCGGCCTTGCGCTTACCGCGACGGACGAGGGCGGTGGGCGATTCTGCCTCGCGGCCTCCGGACTGCCCGCGCCCCGGCACTCGGCGCGCTACACGCTTCTCGAAATCGACGACCCCACGCTGACCAAAGCGCGTGAAGGTATTACGGCGCTTCAAATGCAAATACTCCGAATGTCCTTCACGACGGAGGAAATCGAATACATGCTGACGCCGCGCTATTGGGCGGTGATGCCCGACATCATCGGCCTTACCGAAGCGCGCGCGCGGGAGTTGCTGACCCTTGCGGGCATTAAGCCGGTGCCATCCTACGAGGACGGAGACTATGCGCAAAGCGTAGAATACGGAGAGGTGTTCTTTCAGGACGCGAACGCGGGCGGGCTGATCGAAGCGGGATCGCGGCTATACTTCCACTTACGGGCATATCCCATGCCGTCCGTGGATTCAAACGACCTGCCTGCTGATTTGCTGCAATACCTGCCCGGGTTTCTTAACGATACCGGGCAAGCCACCCTCACAGTGGATCGCGATACCGGCATGGGCGTACTCATCACCTTCAACGCGGAGGGCTGCGATGTGGTCATCCACGCCTTCGGCGGCAGCTGGAAAGCCGCAGACGGCTCATACTTGTGGAACGAGCAATACATCACCTCCGGGCCGGGTGAAACCAATGTATATTGGGCAGCCGATAACGGCGATGGCGACGATGTACCGCAGAATGCCAATCTCGTATACGAAATCTACAAGGACGGGGTGTATACCGCTTCCGTAGCGATACGCTTATCCCTTGTCAGCTCTGCTGAGAGCGCTACGCTGACCTATGAGGCATCCGTATACCGATACGGCGATGACGGCCCGTACAGCTACAGCGGCTTAGGCTAATACTGCCACACCGCCCTGCCGGCGCTGCCAGCGGGGTTTTTTTCTTTCGGCCGGGACACGGTCTCCATAAGTTTTGCGAAAACCCTCTATAAATATCAGCGGTCCTGTGCTATATTACTGTCATAATATACCGATATAAACGTATGTGATAAAAACAGGAGCGTGCGGCCATGCAAACCATCACGGAATACGCGGAAAGCAATATGCAGCCCATGACGGTAAAGAAGTTCAACGCTGTGGATAGCTTGATTCTCGCCAAGCTTTCTTATCTGCACTTTGATCCGCTCGTCATGCCGCCCTGCATCCGGTTCCGCTGTGTGCGTATCGGCGAGCTGCTCAAAGCCGAGCATTTCCCCGTCATATTCAAAAACCAGTTCGACGTGGAGGATTGGCGACGGTTTCTGTTTGCGCTTGCCGCAAGCCCGAGATACCGCGGCATCGGTATGGCCTGCTATGTGGATCACTACGATCCCGCGCTCGAAAAGCAGTTCTCTGCGGTCACATATTTTTTAGAAGATGAAACAGCGTATATCGCCTATCGCGGCACAGACACCACCTTCGTCGGCTGGAAGGAAGACTTCAACATGGCTTTTTTAAGCCCGATTCCCTCCCAGCAGGCCGCCGCAGAATACTTAAACTCCGTGGCAAAGTACATACCGAGAAGGATACCGCTGCGCGTCGGCGGTCATTCCAAGGGGGGCAACCTCGCGATATACGCCGCAGTGAAATGTAACCCCCGCGTGCAAAGCAGGATTTCGGGCGTGTATAACCACGACGGTCCCGGCTTCAAGGAAAGCGTATTTGAAAGCCCGGAGTTTGCGCGCATCAAAGACCGCATCCACATCACGCTGCCCGAAGCCTCGCTGATCGGTATGCTGCTGCAGCATTATCAGGAGTATTCGGTGGTGAAAAGCAGCAACCGCGGCATCATGCAGCACGAGCCTTTCTCATGGATCGTGGAAGGCGACGACTTTGCTTACGCGGATCAGGTCAATACCGCCGCGCTGCACCGCAGTATCGCGCTCAACAAATGGCTGAGCGGGCTCAGCGACGAAGAACGCAAGCGCATCGTAAGCGTGCTGTTCAACGCCATCGAAAAAACCAACGCCAGCACATTGCAGGAGTTTACGGAGAACTGGCGCAAAAGCTTCGTCGCGATATTAAGCGCGATCAAAAATACCGACCCCGGGTCAAAGAAGTTCCTGCTGCAGGCGGTCACCGAGCTGGCCAAGCTTTCCTTCGGCAGGCTCGATCAAGCCAAATAGCACTTCCCTGCCGTACGGTAAAGCCGCAGATATTTCTCTGCGGCTTTTATAATTCTTCTTTTTAGGAGTATGCATACGTATATCTATACGGGAGGGGGATATGAAGCGTATTGCCCAAGCGGTCATCGGTTTTTTAAGCGGCTGCGCCGCCTGTGCCGTCGCGGTGCTCATTTACGCCGCACTTACGCTGTTTCCTCCCAAAAACCGCTTTTAGTGCGCCGTCTCATTCACTTTCCGTATACCGCCACTTTCCGCCGCAGACACGGTGCAGTTCCTCCGTGAGATGGAACCAGCGCATCGTATCGTTTCTCTGCGGATAAAATTCGTAAAACTCGCTTTTATAGAACGTATAGAACCGCGAAATATCCGTACACATGCCAAACGTGGGCACGGCGTCGGTCGAAAGCGTGAACGAAAAAGGCGCGCCGTTTTTCGTGCCTTCATAGCGCAGCCCCGCTCTTGACAGCGTCAGCGTACCCTCCCCTGCAATCAGCGATGTCTCGGTGCTTTTCAGCCGCTTGTACCTCGGCAGCACGCCCAGCTTCACATTTTCGCTGAACACAAACGCCTTATCCGCCGCCTCTTCCGCGGCTCTTGCACGTTCCAACGCGTACCAGTGCGATATGGTTTCGGGTATCACGCAGCCCTCATCCAGCGGTATTAAATCGTAGTATTCGTTTATGCGCGCGCCGTTGCCGCACGCCGTGCAGCGTATCGTGTCGCCTTCGCCGTGCATCGTATACAGCGCACCGCACTTCGGGCAAAGGTACAACAGGTCGTGCAGATTCTTCGCCATTTCACCCTTGCCGTCAAACTTCACCCTCGCTTCCTTGTTCCACATGTAATCGTCGTGAGAAAGCTCGCGGTCCAGTATGCGCTGTATTTCGTCCGCGCTGAGCGTATTGAGCTGCTCCGGCGTAAACAACACGTCCACAACGACATCGACACGTCCCGGCCGTGTATCGAGGCAATGCTTGGTGTTGGTCATGTACCCGCCCGATATCTTCGTGTAATAAACCGTGACGCCAAGGTGCTTTAGCAGCCTGCCGCTGCCAACGGCGCAGGGCTGGCTGCCGCCCGATATCGAACTCATGCCCTCGGGGAACAGGCACACATGCCCGCCCGCCTTGATCACGCGAATGATCTCGCGCGCCGTATGGTAGTCGGGCGTAAAGTTCCTTTTGGGTATCACCTGCATCAGCGAAAATATCGGGTAGAGGTGTGAGCGGAAGAACTCGTTGTACCCCACCACGTAGTTGAGCCTATGCGGCAGCACCGCGGGCGCGGTATACAGGTAATCCACGCGCGAGGCGTGGTTGCTCACGAGCACATACGGATTTTTATCCTTGGAAGGATGCGCCTTGAACGTGAACCGCACGCCGAGTTTCTTATTGAGCGCCAGCCTCCAGATGTTGATCAGCGATAGGTAAAGAATCGCGGGCGGCTTTCCCGCACGCTTTCTTGCGAGCTTTTCCTGCAGCGTCGGCTTTTCGTTCATGGCGGGCTCCTTTTAATTATCAATGGTAATGAGGATGCTTTTATCATAGCATATCATGAATTTGTCGAAAATTATAGTAACCTGAAATTACCGCGCAATGCTGAATAAAAAGACTTCTCATCGTCTGCCGCGCTTCTTTTTATGGTTCGTACCGTATAATATCCCATTTTATACGCAAAACTGATTATAAAATTTGTTGTGGAAAGAGGGCATATATGAAAAGATTGATTTGGATACCTGTGGCCTTATCCATCGTTATTTTTGCGATGCAGGGATGTTCCGGAGGAGGACAGGGAAGCGCTTCCACGACGGTAGCCGGGAGCAGCCAGTCTGCCGCGGCAAGCAGCTCAAGCAGCTCAGGCAGCCAGGCGTCTTCCAACTCCGGCAATTCCCAGGGGCAGATGATCAAACCCGAACAATTGATCTCCCAGTCGGAAGCCGCCACATTGCTCGGCGAAGCTGTCAAAGACGGGGTATCGGCGGAAAACCAGTTGCTGTCCGTGGGCGTTTGCTTCTACGCGGCGGAAAACACCGCTTCAAAGAGCTATCTGCAAATCGCGCTCGTACAGCAAAAAAAAGAGGGCGGGCAAGGCCAGCAGGGCGGTCAGCCCAGCGCGTCCGCGTCAGGCCAATCCAGCCAATCCAGTCAGTCCGCTTCGGGTCAGCCCAGCGCGTCTGCAGGCCAGGCCGAAGGTATGACGCCCAAGGGGCTGTATGAGGCAATCAAGATGATGTTTTCTGATCCGAACATGCCCGTTACGGGCCGCCTCGGAGACGACGCCTTTATTTCCACGCAGG
>CAZLRM010000024.1:0-4421 GCA_964561895.1 uncultured Christensenellaceae bacterium
ATAAATTAGAAGAAATGCTGGAATCGCTCAAGGATTTCGTATCGGACGCAAAGAAGAACCCGCCGGAGCCAGAGCCCACGCCGACGCCCTCAGATACCGAGACACCCCCGGATGAACCGTCTGAATCGGCCGAGACGGAATCAGCGCCAGCAGAACCACCGGAGTCAGAATCAACCGAAGAATAAGTAAATCGGCTTAGCCGGATTTTTAACAGGAGGCGGCGATGGATCAATCGCAGCAGATAACCGATACGCTGGCGCGTTTCATATGCCTGATGGCCAAAGAGCTGCCGGACGACGTCACTGCCGCGCTGAAAAAACTGCGCACGGGCGAAACCAATGAACTAGCCCAGGCCGTTTACGGCTGTATGTTTGACAATATCGCAAAGGCCAAGGCGCTCGGCCGCCCCGTATGCCAGGACACGGGCGTGCTGCAGTTCTTCATCCGCGCGGGCGCTTCGTTCCCGTTGCTTGCGGATGTCAATGATATTTGCAGAAACGCCGCACTCGAGGCAACCGCGCGCGCGCCGCTGCGCCCCAACGCCGTGGAAGCCTTTGGCGGACATAATACCGGTACTAACGCGGGCACACGGGTACCGTGGATTGAGTGGGAAATCGTACCGGGCAATGAACTTGAGATGGATATCTACATGGCGGGCGGCGGAAGCAGCCTGCCGGGACGCGCAACGGTGCTGACGCCCTCTGCGGGATATGAAGGTATCGTGCGCTTTGTATTCGACGCAGTGATCGACTATGGCGTCAACGCGTGTCCGCCGCTCATCGTAGGCGTAGGCATCGGCACGGACGCGCCTACCGCCGCAAAGCTTTCCAAAAAAGCGCTGCTGCGACCCATCGGGATAGCCAGCGATAACCCGCGCGCGGCGGAGTTAGAGAAACAGCTTAAAGACGGCCTCAACGCCGTAGGGATCGGGCCGCAGGGCCTCTCGGGCAGCGCTACCGTGATGGGCGTCAATATCGAATATATGGCGCACCACCCCGCCACGTTGGCTGCGGGCGTATCCTTGGGCTGCTGGGCGACGCGACGCGGTACGATACGCTTTGGCAGCGACTTGTCGTATGAGATTTTATCGCACAGGGGGGCGGAGCTGTGAAAAAGATACTGACTACGCCCATCCATAACGAGGACATTGAAGCGCTGCGCATCGGCGATATCGTTTACTTAACGGGCAATGTCGTCACCAGCCGCGACGACGCGCACAAGCGCCTTGTTGAAGACGGCATCACACCGAAATTTCCTACATCCGGCATCGCGCTCATGCACGCGGGGCCGATCGTTAAAAAAGCCGGCAGCGGCTGGGAGATGGTATCCGTCGGCCCGACGACGAGCATGCGCATGGAGCGCTACGAGAGAGATTTCATCCGCCTGACGGGTATCAAGCTCATCATCGGCAAGGGCGGTATGGGCGCGGATACCGTGCAGGCGTGCCGCGACCTAAAAGCAATCCATACGGTGTTCCCGGGCGGCTGCGCAGTGTGCGGCGCGCAATGTGTGGAAGAAACGCTTGGCGTGGAGTGGGAGGATTTCGGTATGCCCGAGGCTTTTTGGATCATGCGCGTGAAGGAATTCGGCCCGCTCATCGTCTCCATCGATACGCTGGGCGGCAGCCTGTTTGAGGGCAACAAAAGGCTTTTCGAAGTACGCAAACAGGAACAAATTAAAAAAGTTTCAAAGCACGTGCGTTTCGGGGAATAGAAAATGCAAACAGTCGGCGGCTCTGCGGAGCCGCCTTTTTATTATACCAATGCGTATGCATGCGCAGAGGCTAATATAAAAGGGGGCGGTACGTCCGCCCCCCTGATATGCTGGAATCGCGATTATAGTTTAAACAGCGGCGTACTCAAATATTTCTCACCACGGTCGGGGAATATACACACGACCACGCCTTGATCGATGCGCTCCGCCACCTTTAGGGACGCAAGCATCGCGGCGCCCGATGACATGCCGCAGAAGATGCCTTCATCTTTTACGACGCGGCGCGCCATCTCAAAAGCCTCCTCCGAGTCGATCATGATCGAAATATCGATCTTGCTCGGGTCGTATATCTCCGGCACGATCGCCTCGCTCATGTTTTTGAGCCCCTGTATGTAATGGCCGCGCACCGGCTGCGCCTCCACGATCTTGATATTGGGATTGAGTTCTTTGAGCCGCTTTGCCGTCCCCATCAGCGTGCCGGACGTGCCAAGCGCTGAGACGAAATGCGTGATGCGCCCCACGGTATCGCGTATCATTTCCTCGGCGGTCGTGGAATAATGCGCGAGCTGGTTGTAGTGGTTCGAGAACTGATCGGGCATAAAATATTGCTGCGGGTTTTCCGCGACGAGCTGACGTGCGTGGCGAATCGCGCCGTCGGTTCCCGCATCGGCGTCGGTTAGTATCACCTTCGCGCCGAAAGCCCTGATCATCTTCTGCCGCTCCACCGAAACCGCGCCGCTCATCACGATCTCCACGGGATAACCCTTCACCGCGCCAATCATCGCTAGCGCGATACCCGTATTGCCCGAGGTCGGCTCAATAATCGTTTTGCCCTTTACAAGCGTACCTTCGGCCTCCGCCTGCTCCACCATCTTGATCGCGATGCGGTCCTTGATGCTGCCAGTGGGGTTCGTTCCCTCCACCTTGGCATAAATATCGACATGCTTGCTTCTGCATAGCTTCCTGATCTTCACCAGCGGCGTATTGCCGATCGTATCCAGTATTGTGCCGTATACCTGCATGATGCGTTCCCTCCCAAGACCCAATGCATCTATTATAGTCTTTATAATGGATAATTCAACTCTAAATTGACCGCAGCCAATCCGGCCGCATGCGTATCGTTATCGTCATGGTTTCCGCGCGGCAATCCGGGCATTGCGCTGCGAAAACGCGCAGCGCTTCCGCCGTTCCGCTGACAAAAAGCAGCGGCAGCCCCAAAGTCTTTTCTACCTCTTTGACAATCGCGTATCCTTCCGCAAGCTCCTCCCCCGTTGTCTCTGCGCCGAGATTCGCGTTCAGCACGATGCCGTCCGCTTTGAGCCGCGCGCGCACCTCAATCTTCTCAAGGCTCTCTGTCAGCTGCGCGGCGCTCTGCTGGAAGGGCCGGCGCGTATTGACCACAAACAGCGCCTGCGTTTCCTCCCTTGCGGCTTCAAACTGCGTTTTAAGCGAGCCTAAAACCGTCGCGCCCACCGGATCCCCGCCGCAGTCGAACACAGCCCAGCCTCCCCTGAATGCTGCGTAAATATCGGGCGGCAGCGACGGCACATCCACCGCGGTGTTCGCAAACACCGGCGTCACCACGCGGATTCCCATACCCTCCAGCATTGCCTTATGCTCAGACGAGCGGAAATAAGGCGTCACGACATCAAGGTCCACAAGCGTCACATCGCTGTGCGTTTTGCGCAGCTCGATTGCGGTGTTCAGCGACAGCTCCGTCTTCCCGCTGCCATAGTTACCAAAAAAAACGGTGATCTTTTTCATTCGTACTCCTTATGGCCTTTTAAACCGGTGCATCAGCGACTCGGCACACTTCATGCCGTCTACCGCGGCGGAGACGATGCCGCCCGCATACCCCGCACCTTCTCCGGCAGGGTACAGCCCCGCGATACCCTCGGCCGCGTAATCCTCTCCGCGCAGTATGCGCACCGGCGACGACGTGCGCGTCTCCACGCCCGTCAGCACCGCGCCCGGCATATCAAAGCCTTTGAGCTTCGTTCCAAAATCACGAAGCCCCGCCGCGATGCCTTCTGATACATAGCCCGGCAGGCAGCTGCGCAGATCTGCATACTCCGTTCGCGGACGGTATGTGGGGCGAACCTCGCCGAAACAGCGGCTTTTGCGCCCTGCTAAAAAATCGCCCACTGTCTGCACGGGAGCGGCAAAGCCCTCACGGTATGCCGCGCGCTCCCACCGCTGCGCGAATTGAACCCCGCCCAGCGCCCCGGGTTCGAAATCGTCCGTACTCACGCTAACGACGACTGCGCTGTTGGAGTTCTCGCCGTCCCGCGCATAATAGCTCATGCCGTTGACGGCGATACCGCCCGGTTCGGTAGCGGAGCAGATGACCTCTCCGCCCGGACACATGCAAAACGTATACACGCCGCGGCCGCCCTGCCTGCTTTTCAGCAGATACTCCGCCGCGCCCAGCCGTGGATGAGAAAAAGCCTCCCCGTATTGCGCGCGGTCGATGAACTCGCGCCTGTGCTCAATGCGCAGCCCGATCGCAAACGCTTTGGGCGCAAGCGCAACGCCGCTGCCCCGCAGCATGCCGTATGTATCGCGTGCGCTGTGGCCGATGGCCAGCACGGCAGCGTTTGTATCTACTCGCTGTTGGGCGTTTCCTTTCATATACATTATGCCGCGGAGCGCGCCTTCCGTTACGGAAATTGCACAAAGACGGCTCTCAAATTCCACCTGCCCGCCCA
>CAZLRM010000024.1:4521-13789 GCA_964561895.1 uncultured Christensenellaceae bacterium
CCTTCCGTTACGGAAATTGCACAAAGACGGCTCTCAAATTCCACCTGCCCGCCCAAGGCGCGTATCTTCTCAATCATGCCGCTCACAGCCGTGCGGATATGCTCCGTACCTGTGTGCGGCTTGGCGAGAAACAATATCTCCTTTGGCGCACCGCACTCCGCGAGCACACTCAGCACCATTTCCGCGCGCGGGTCTTTGATCCTTGTCGTGAGCTTTCCGTCCGAAAATGCGCCCGCGCCCCCCGCGCCAAAACACACGTTGCTATCCGGGTTTAATTCCCCGCGAGCCATCATTTTCTCAATATCACCAGCGCGCGCGCCGATATCGCGCCCGCGCTCAATCAGCAGCGGATGGTATCCGTGCAGGGAGAGCATATATGCCGCGAACAGCCCGCACGGCCCCGCGCCGATCACGACGGGCTGCGCGGGGGCTAAGCTGCCATATTGAATCTCAGGCGGCGCGTATTCTTCCGCCGCTCCCAGCCTTGCCTCCAGCGCGTGCTGCCTCTGCGCGTCATGCAACGTCACATGCACGGTGTAGATAAGACGGATATCCTTCCTGCGTGAATCGAGCGACTGGCGCTTGACGCGCAGCGTCGAAATGTCTTCCGGGCGCACGCCAAGCTTTACCGCAGCCGCTTCGCGGATATCTTCATCACCGTTTTCAAGCGGCAGCGAAACGCCGATCAGCTCGATTGCCATGGACACTCCTCCGATAAAAAGGATTGTTCTGAAATGAACGGGCGGCTGATAGCCGCCCCTGCATATTGTAATATATTAATCCCGTTTTTCAACATATTTAAAAATGTAAATATACTTTAAAGAACAGCCCTTTGGCATTTGGTGTTTCTGTGTTACCCGCGCGATATCGTTACGGTTACCGTCGCTGCATTCGGTGTAAAGCTCTCTGCGGTAAAGCCGTCGGGTATCTCGAACAATATATCCACCGTATATGTCCCTGCGCCCTTGCCTTTAAGGTCGATATACGGCATCACATCCGAGGCACGCAGCGCAGACATCTTCTTCTCTCCCGCGATGACCGTCACATCCACCGTGCTCTGCGAAAGGCTCGCCGTCAAACCTTTGCCAAGATTGCGCTTTTCGATATCGATACCCGTATATTGCCCGGTGCCCGTCTTCTCGCGTATCGTCACGGTCACGAGCGCCTGATCTGAATCCAGCACGCTAACACCTTCGGGCAGATCATACCCCAGCGGCGCCACCACATCGCTGCTCATGCCGCTGATGCTGTACGGCACCAATGACACCGAACTGATACCATTCAGCGCGGACGCTTCGCCGACGATATTGACGTAAGCCGGTTCGCACACGATATCCCCGACAATCTCATATCCCAAAGCCAACCCATCCTGGCCGATGATGGCGCTTGCAACGTCCACCGGCACCCGCTTCGTGGGCAATACGCTCATATCGATGATCACCGAGGGCAGGCCGCTGTACAGGTTCGGATCAACCATGTTGCCCTCCGCGTCCAGTATCTCCACTTCCATACTCTTTTTATCCCATTTCATGAGGCCGGTGAGATTGATGTCGCAAACCGCGCGGCTTGCAAGCGCCACATCGCCCTGTGCGCCCGAAATCGTCACCGCATCGGGCTGCGCTACAGCCGCGCCTGCATAATACCCGCCCGCCACGCTGCCCGACGTATTGACCGCCACCGGGAGCGTCCGGGAAACATACTTTTCAATCGTCAGCGTCACAGTCCTCGGGCTGATTTCAACCACCTGGCAGTTGCTTACTGGAGTTGCCTCAATATCAAACATATATTCCCCTGGGCTGCTGATTCTGGACAGGTCTATGTAGACATCCACGCTGTTTTTATCAATTAAATCCAGATTGTTTTGGCTGACTCTGACGCGTACATCTACTTCCAGCAGCTCCGATAGGCTCCTTTTGGATATTGCGAGACTGTGTGTGTTCAGCACCGCCTCGCTGTCGTAGCGAACCGGTATATCGGATACCACGCGCTCGCGCGTGGGGTTGGTTTCCGCAAGCACATAGCTCCACAGTATGACCGCGAACAGCACTGCCATGATTTTAAGCAGAAGGTTGTTTTTAAGCAAACCCCAGATGAAATTCAGCGCCTTCTTCATTCAGCCTCACGGTCCTTTCGCTTGATGCGCAATACGCGGTGTTTGCCCGCCTGCTTGACCATATACATATCCTCAAGCAGGTCGCGTATCGCTTTGGAATCCAGATACCGCACCAAACTGCCATCCTGCGCGACCGAGATTACACCCGTTTCTTCAGAAATCACCAATGTCACGCTGTCGGATACCTCCGAAACGCCCAGCGCCGCGCGGTGGCGCGTACCCAGCTCCTGCCCGATCTGCTTGTTCTCGCTGAGCGGTAAAAAGCAGCCCGCCGCTTCAACCCTGCCGTCACAGATGATCACCGCGCCGTCGTGCAGCGGAGAGTTCGTAAAAAACAGGTTCTCCAGTAATTCGGTGCTAACCAGCGCATCAATGCGCGTACCGCTTTCAATCACGTCTTTGAGCCCCGTCTTGCGCTCGAAAACGATCAGCGCGCCTACGCGCTTCTTTGAAAGGCTCAGCACGGCTTTAAGTATCTGATCGATATTCTCCTGCGCGTTTCCGGCCGGGGCCAAACCAATTTCAATGGTTCCCCTGCCGAGTTTGGCCAGGGCGCGCCGAAGTTCCGGCTGAAATATGATGACAAGCACGAGCGCGCCTGCGGTAAGCACATAGTCGAGTATCCATCTCGTACCCACCAGATCCAATAAATCGGCTATCCATGCGCCGAGCAACACGATACCGAGGCCTTTGAGCACCTGTATCGCACGCGTTTTGGACGTGAGCTTTAAAAGCCAATAGATGATAACGCTTAACAACAGGATGTCGATTACGTCCATCCATCCGAAATCAGGCAGGCTCGCAATTATAGCTTTATAGATCTCTTCCAAAGAAACACCCTCTGCTTATATTCCCGGCTGCACTTTTTAAGGCCTTGCCGCGCGGTGAATATATACATCTATTATACGCGCTACAAATTGTTTATAAACTGATTATAATCGAAAATAGCAAAAAAGCCTACCCCAATTTTTTAAACAGTTTGGGAAAATGTTTATTTTATTCCTGCATTGATGAAGCCGTTATTCTAAAAAAACCGTACAGACAGCATCAAAATAACAGTTGCTTTTTCATAATGGTATGTTATAATGTTTTTTGCGGCTTTGCGCCGCAATCCGGGGTAAACAGAGGTGAGAAGCGATGAAAAAGGGGATCCATCCCGAATACCATGAGTGCAAGGTGACATGCGCGTGCGGCGAATCATTCACCACCGGCTCCGTGAGAAAAGAGATGAGAGTGGATATTTGCTCCAAGTGCCATCCTTTCTTTACGGGTAAGCAGAAGTTGGTTGATACAGGCGGGCGCGTAGACCGTTTCAATAAAAGATACGGTATCAAATAATCGCTTTGGGCTTTCGCAGACCGGATCACGGTCTGTTTTACTTTATTACGGGCAAATGCCCGGGAGAGAGCATTTCTGATGAAAAGATGCAATATCGGCGGCCAGGGAGTTCTAGAAGGCGTCATGATGCGCTCGCAAACGTCGAGCGGTCTGGCCGTTCGCAGGGCAACGGGAGAGATCGTTTTTGAAAAAGAAAGCGTATCTTCCGCTTCAAATAAAAATTGGTTTACCAAGCTGCCCTTAGTGCGCGGCGTCGTCTCTTTTATCGACATGATGATTTACGGCGTCAAGACTGTCACAAAGTCCGCCAAGCTTTACGGCGAAGAAGCCGCAGAAGAATATAAGCCCTCAAGGTTTGAAAACTTCATCGCAAAAAAGACAGGCAAAGACGTCATGGATATTGCGATGTCGTTTGCGGTGGTAGTCGCTCTCGCGCTGGCTATCGGTATATTTTTTATACTGCCTAACGTACTGGCCAACCTTTTTCAGCACCTGATATATAAAGACGCTGCGCTCAGCAGCTCACAGCAGTTTTTGATGAACCTCATCGACGGCGGTATCCGGATACTGATATTCATCGGCTATGTGCTTGCCATCACGCTGGTCAAGGACATCCGGCGCGTGTTTATGTATCACGGTGCGGAGCATAAAACGATTAACTGTTTTGAGCACGAAGAGGAACTAACCGCAGAAAATATACAAAAATACAAGACGCTGCATCCGCGCTGCGGCACCAGCTACCTGTTGCTCGTCATGGTGATATCGATACTGCTGTTCTCCATACTGGGATGGGGCGGAGCATGGTATATAAGGATCGGCCTGCGCCTCGTGATGCTGCCTGTAGTGGCAGGCGCGGCATACGAATTTTTAAAGTTTGCGGCGCTCAGCGACGCGCTGTTTTTCCGTATCATTCGCTGGCCGGGGCTTATGTTGCAAAGGCTGACGACCGCTCCGCCCGACGACAGCATGGTGGAGGTAGCCATCGTGGCTTTCTGCGCGGCACAGGGCGAAATGGACAACGATGCGCTGCAGTCGCTCGCGGACGGCTTTAAACGGCCGGCAATAGCAAAAGAAAACAATCAGAAACCTAAGGAGCCGCATCTCACGGAAAGCCAGGATATATGACAGCCAGAGAAGCATTCATTTCCGTCGCCGGCAGCTTAAAAAGTGCGAACATCGCGGAACCGGAAGCCAAGGCAAGAGAAATCGTCGCACACGCGCTGCGCATCGATTACGCGGACATCTTTTTCTACCAGAGCGTTCAGCCGCAGGATTTGGAAGCGATTAACGCGATGGCGCTGCGCTGCACGAGGGGTGAACCCGTGCAGTACGTAACAGGCAAGACGTATTTCCGCCATGTTACGCTGAATGTGTCACCCGACGTATTGATACCGCGAAAAGAAACCGAACTCACCGCACAGAAGGCGATCGACATCATTTCGGCGCGCGGCTTCCAAACTGTTCTCGATCTGTGCACAGGCAGCGGCTGCATCGCGATATCGATCGCAACCGAAACATCAGCAACGGTCGAGGCCTGCGACGTCAGCGAAAAAGCGCTCAAACTCGCACGGCAAAACGCGCTTATCAGCAGCGCGGCGGTACGTTTCTTCGCAAGCAACATGTTCAGCGAGGTGAACCGCACCTACGATCTGATCGTAAGCAACCCGCCATACGTCAGTGAGAAAGAATATGAGACGCTCAGTGCGGACGTTCACGATTTCGAGCCGTATCTGGCTTTGGTCGCAGGGGACGAAGGGTATGCGTTCTATCGCCTCATCGCGCGGGAAGCTGCGCTGCATATCAACGAAGGCGGCATGATCGTACTCGAAATCGGCGCGCGGCAGGCGGCTCTCGTCACAGCGCTGCTTGCGGCAGATTTTACTGAAATCGAATGTTACAAGGATTATGAAGGGCGGGATCGTATTGTGACAGCCCGAAAAAAGCAGGATGTGTTATGTTTGAAAAACTGGATGAATATAAAAGAAGATTCACACAGCTTGAGAGTGAACTGAGCAGGACGGAAACGATCGCCAATCAGGAACTGTACACGAAGCTGGCGAAGGAGCATTCGTCGCTTTCCGAATTGGTGGCGCAGTACGAGGCGTTTTTATGCGTTCAGCGCCAAATTGCGGATACAAGGCAGATGTCCGGCGATGATGACCCGGAAATCGCCGCGATGGCCAAAGAAGAATTAACCGCATTGCAGGATGAAGAAAAGCGTCTGACTGAAGCGCTGAGGCTGCTGCTTTTACCCAAAGACCCGAACGATGAGCGAAACGTGGTGCTTGAGATACGTGCTGGTACGGGCGGCGACGAAGCCGCGCTGTTCGGAGGCGACCTTTTGCGTATGTATATGCGGTATGCCGAGCGCACAGGATACGGCATCGAGTGGCTGGCTTCCAATATGACCGAGCTGGGCGGCGTCAAAGAGGTGACGCTGCTGATATCGGGACGCGGCGCATACGCGCGCCTAAAATATGAGAGCGGCGTGCACCGCGTACAGCGCGTGCCCGAGACCGAGTCCTCCGGGCGCATCCACACCTCCGCGGCGACGGTCGCGGTGCTGCCCGAAGCGCAGGATGTGGACGTGGAAATCAATCCGTCGGATCTTAGAATCGACGTATACCGCAGCTCCGGCCACGGCGGGCAGAGCGTCAACACCACCGACTCTGCCGTTCGCGTCACGCACATCCCCACCGGCCTTGTCGTGACCTGTCAGGATGAAAAATCGCAGTTGAAGAATAAGGATAAAGCGCTCAAGGTACTCAAAGCACGCCTTTATGACGCCATCAAGCAGGCACAGGAGAAGGAGATGTCGCAAAGCCGAAAGAGCCAGGTGGGCAGCGGCGACCGCAGTGAACGCATCCGCACGTATAACTTCCCGCAAGGCCGTGTGACAGATCATCGTATATCGCTTACGCTCTATCGGCTGGAGCAGTTCCTTGATGGTGACATGGATGAAATGATAGACGCACTCATACTCGATGAAAGAACGAAAGCGCTTTCCGCGCAGGAATAAAAAGTGCATTCTTGATAGCGCAAAATGCCATTTATCGAATACATTTCACGGAGTTTTTTACTTTGCGCGAATGAATTAGCATCTCAAATAAAATACAGGATAATTTTAAAGTTTTAGCGTACAGAAGTAATTAAAGTATCAATAAATATCGATATTATATATTAGTGTGAGCAAATACAAAGAAGGTTGAACTTGATTGGACAAAAAAACAGTCCTTATCATTGATGATTCGATGCTTGTGATTGAGATGCTGACCCGTATATTATCCGATGAATACAGGGTTGTTTTTACCACGGATGCAACTAACGGGGTCTCCTCCTCAATCCAGTATCAGCCCGATCTGATACTGCTGGATATCGTGATGAGCGGCCTTGACGGTTTCGAAGTATGCCGGCGGCTGAAAGCCGAGCCTAAAACAAGCGATATACCGGTGATATTTTTAACGTCCGCGCATGAGTCCGAAAATGAAGCAAAGGGATTTGAAGTCGGCGGAGCGGATTATATTATCAAACCTTTTGTTCCTGTCGTTGTGCAAGCCCGGATTAAAAATCATATTCAAATGGCACATAACATTAAAGAACTGCGCCGTCTGTACAGCCTTGCGATCGATGCGAATCCGATCACTTTTCTGCCGGGCAACAACAGCATACAGCGGCACATTACGCAGCTGCTGGATGAAAAGAAGCGTACCGTTTGTTATGCAGACCTTGACCATTTTAAGTGCTACAACGATAAGTACGGCTTTGCCAACGGAGACCGCGTGATCCACTTCACCGCCGAACTTATGAAATACGTAGGTAAAACTCTGGGCGCGGAGGATATATTCTTCGGCCATATCGGCGGGGACGATTTTGTTTTAACGATGGACAGCCAGTTTTCAGAGGAGTACGCCTGCATGCTGGTTGAGATATTCGACCGGCAAATCGCAGGCTTTTACAACGAAGAGGATTTAAAGCGCGGCTATATCACCGCCAAGGGCAGGGATGGCCTTAGTTTTCATTCTCCCCTCATATCGTTAACCGTTGTGGGCGTAGACCTCGCGGATTGCCAGATCGCCAGCTATTTCGAAGTCAACGATATGTGCAGCGCTCTCAAATGCAAGGCCAAAGAAATACCCGGCAGCGTATACATGACCGCGAGAAAGATGTTTCGCCCAAAACACCGCGCATAAAGCATCAGCCGCGTCCACGCCTTTTTTATTGAACCGAACCTGAAAACAAATAAGAACTGCCAAAAGCAGCCCTTATTTGAGGAGGTTTGAAAGTACGCTGTCACACCGTGCGGTATCTTCTTATCTTATTTCTATCAGAAAAGCAGCCTTGGCGCAAACAGCAAAACCCCCTGAAAACAAAAGAAAACAGATGAAAGAATAAGCATACTTGATATGTTACGTTATTATTACGTATTTTAAATATTTATTAACATAACCCGGAACGTAATAAAACCGCCGCAATATCACGAAATCGTATCCAAAAAAAGCTTCAGATGTTCCAGATCCTTCGCATATACGGCCTTAAGCGCGGGATTATAAATAATGCTGGCGGGATGATACAGCGGAAAAAGCGTATAGTCGTGCGTCCGTGCCCTTGCCCGCATACACTGTGCGTGGCACGTCCCGATGACAATACGGCTGTCCCCGGTCAGGCTCTTCAACGGCACGTTGCCCAAAGTCACAACCACCTTAGGGGCTACTGCTTCAATCTCGCGCAGCAGATGCGGCAGCATACATGCGATTTCCTCCTTTTTAGGGGGGCGGTTGGACAATGTGCCGCGCGCACTTACCTGGTACGGGCGGAATTTTACGACGTTGGATATATAGATTTCGCTGCGCGTAAGTGAAAGCGCCTTTAAAAATTCGTCGAGGTTCTTTCCCGCCTTACCCACGAACGGGCGCGAAAGCCGTATTTCCTCGGCGCCCGGCGCTTCACCTACGAGCATTACGCGCGCGCCTTGCGGCCCTTCGCCGAATACCATATCCGCGGCAGTTTTACCAAATGGCTGCACGGCCCGGAGCATATCGTCAAGAATGGCCTGCATGCGCGCCTCCGGTAAGCTCTTCGTATTTTGCGCGAATCGCAAGCAAATCGCGGTACGCATCCTTTTTCAGCAGTTCGTTTCGCAGCAGCGCAGCGGGATGGTACGTAGGCATAATATAGAAACCTTTAGCCTCATGCCATATGCCGCGATCCTGTGTAATATGAACAGGCCGACCCAGTATATATCCCGCGGAAATACGCCCGAGGCACACAAGTATTTTAGGGCGGATCATCGCAACCTGCGTGCGCAGATATCCAATGCAGGCCTCTGCTTCGTCCGGTTCCGGATCGCGGTTTCCGGGCGGCCGGCATTTTAAGATATTCGCAATATAAACGTCGTTGCGCGTAAATCCGATCGAGCCGAGCATCTTATCCAGCAATTGCCCCGCCCGGCCGACAAACGGCCGGCCAAGCTCATCCTCGTCACGCCCCGGTCCCTC
Organism: uncultured Christensenellaceae bacterium; assembly: GCA_964561895.1. Classification (GTDB taxonomy): domain Bacteria; phylum Bacillota; class Clostridia; order Christensenellales; family SZUA-584; genus JAEWCC01. The sequence goes on from CAZLRM010000024.1 coordinate 13,468, forward strand.
GCCGATGAACATGACCGCGGTACGCGGATTGCCTTCTCCCGTCACGGCATGTTTGCGCGTTTGAAACAGACCGCACTTTTGACAGGCGAGTATTTCCTGATGCAATTGTTCATGAAATCTAACCATACGCACATTATACCGCAGGTTCTCCCTTTACTCAACAAAATGCGCCCTCAAAACCGCGCATTTATATATCCCTTCAAGATACGGCAGCGGGCAGTACTGGTCGATTTTCTGCAGACCCATACTTTGGGGAAAAGCAAATAAGCGACTGTTCAACGGTGTCGATAAAATTCATAGACGACTCCTTTGCCGTTATTGA
>CAZLRM010000025.1:0-4949 GCA_964561895.1 uncultured Christensenellaceae bacterium
CACGCAACCCTCGGTTTTGGAGACCGATGCTCTACCATTGAGCCACTCCCCTAAAGTATCTCCGTTGACTGGCTTGTCAGCGGGAGACATCGGTTATTATATACAATTCGTATTGCCCAGTCAATAGCAGGAGGATGGAAAATGAGTGAAACCAGGCTTGGTTTTATCGGAGCGGGGAATATGGCCAGCGCCATCGTAAAAGGCGCAATTGAAAAAAAAGCCATAGCGCCGAACCATATAATGGTATATGATGTGGATCATGAAAAGGTGAAAGCGCTGCAGGAAAGCTGCAGCGTCCACGGCGTTTCTTCAATAAATGAATTGTGCGCCAATTGCACCATTCTGTTGGCAGCGGTAAAACCCAACATTCTTCCCGGCATTCTGAAAAACCTCAGCGATATTGATTTGCCGCTGATCTCTATTGCGGCAGGGTGGAGCACCATCCATATAAAAGAAATCTACGGTGATCACAAGCGCGTGCTGCGCGTGATGCCCAATACGCCGCTGATGGTGGGGGAGGGCATGAGCGTTTTCGAGACTCCCAGCAACTTTGCAGAGCATGAGATGGAGTTCGCAAAAAAACTATTTGGTGCGCTCGGGAAGGTCGCTTTTGCTCAGCAAGCGCAGATGGACGCCGTGACGGCGGTTTCGGGCAGCGGGCCCGCGTATGTGTTCATGTTCATTGAAGCGCTGGCCGACGGAGGTGTGCTTTGCGGGCTGCCCAGGGCGCAGGCGATAGAGCTGGCTGCGCAGACGGTACTGGGTTCCGCTAAAATGGTGCTTGATACCGGTACACATCCGGGTGCGCTAAAAGACGCCGTATGCTCTCCGGGCGGTACGACGATCGAAGCGGTCAAATCGCTTGAACATAACGGATTTCGCGGTGCGGTCATCGACGCGGTGGATAAGTGCGCGAAAAAATCCGGTTCGCTTTCAAAATAGATGAAGAAGATCTTTATATATACGGATGGCGCGTGCTCCAAAAACCCCGGCCCGGGCGGCTGGGCGGCTGTGCTGAAATACGGAAAAGCGCAAAAAGAGATATCCGGATTCGTGCCGGATACGACCAACAACCGCATGGAGCTTACAGCTGTGATTATGGCGTTTGAGGCGCTGAAAGAGCCTTGCGAGGTTTTTCTGCACACCGACAGTTCCTATATCCATAACGCGTTCACTTTAGGCTGGATTGACCGCTGGCAGCAAAACGGCTGGCGTAACGCTTCCAAAGACCCGGTTGAAAACACGGACCTTTGGCGGCAGCTGCTGGATGCGATTAAAATGCACCAGATCACATGGAAAAAAGTAAAAGGCCACGCCGACGACGAATATAACAACCTCTGCGATAAACTTGCGCGCGGACAGATTACCGGCCATACCAAACCAAAAAAGAAGGGGAAGGGTGCCGGAGAAGCTTCCGAGCCCGTCGCAAATCTTGATTAAGCGATTTATATCTATGCGTAAAATTCATGTTTTGCGCATAGATATTGCCTTTTATAAGCGATTGCATTATAATGTCCATATAAAGAGTCTTTAAGGATCACACTATGTCCAAACAGAGCAAAACTGAGATCAATATTCAAAAAACCGAAAAGCTGCGCAGCGTGCTCTCCACGCTGCCGCCTTTCTGTCTTAATTTCTTTCGCGCAATTGAACCGCGTACTTCATTGCTCACGCGCATTAATTATGGTTACGACTTAAGATTGTTCTTTTCTTTCCTTGAAAACGAGCGCGGTATGAAACCTTTGAAAATGTCCGCCAAAGACCTGGAAAGCCTCACAATGAACGATTTTGAGCTTTATCTTGAATATCTTAAACTATATTATAAAGACGGCGAAACGGTCAAAGAAAACGGAGAAAAAGGCATCGCGCGCAAGCTTTGCGCGATCCGTTCATTGTATAAATATTACTATAAAAAGGAAATGATAGATCAGAACATTACCACGCGGCTGGAATCGCCAAAGCTGCACGAAAAACCCATACTGCGTCTCGACCTCGAGGAAACCAATTCTCTGCTGCATGTCGTGGAATCGGGCGCGGGGCTTTCAAGCCATCAGCAGGCATTTAATGCAAAAACCAAAATACGCGATCTTGCGATACTGACGCTGTTTTTAACCACCGGTATCCGTATCAGCGAGCTTGTCGCTCTCGATGTCTCCGATTTCGATTTCAAGAACAATGCTTTTAAGGTGCTGCGCAAAGGCGGCAACGAGGCGCTGCTTTTCTTTGGAGAAGAGGCCAGAGAAACCCTCGAACGCTACGTTGAGCAAAGGAAATCTTCGGCAAATTACAGCGAGGCCTCCCCTATGTTCCTCTCCCTTCAGAATAAACGAATAAGTGTTCGTGCTGTACAGATGCTCGTAGAAAAATATTCGCGTGTATCCGTTCCGTTAAAGCACATTTCTCCGCACAAGCTGCGCAGCACATATGGCACAATGCTTTACCAACAGACAGGCGATATATATCTCGTGGCGGACGTGCTGGGACACAAGGATGTAAATACCACGCGCAAGCATTATGCCGCGATGGACGAACAGCGCAGAAAAATGGCCGCAAATTCCGTTAGCTTAAAGGAACCGCAGGAACCGCAGGAACCGCAAAAATAAGAACGTTCGTTTGCTTTTTTCGTTGACACGTATAACGCATTTTGGTATGATGCTATAGAGGTGAAGTAATGTGGATAATTTGACCAGACGCCAGAAAGAAGTGCTGGAATACTTAAGAACCTATATCAAACAGAACGGATATGCGCCGTGCGTCCGGGATATCTGTTATGCTCTTGATCTCAAATCGACCTCTACTGCGCACGCGCACCTGACAAAGCTTGAAAAGAAAGGCTATATCACGCGGGACCCGGCCAAACCGCGCACCATCATGGTGCTGGGCGACCATTTCCCGGAGGAGCGTTTTGTTTCGGTGCCCGTGGTGGGCAAGGTCGCCGCAGGCATACCCATTACCGCAGTCGAAAACATAGAAGAATATATTTCGCTGCCCTATTCGCTGCTCGGAACAGACGATGTGTTTATATTAAACGTATCGGGCGACAGCATGATGAACGCCGGCATATTTGATCGGGATAAGATCATTGCGCACAGGCAGGATTATGCACAGAATGGCGATATCGTGGTTGCGCTGCTTGATGACGAAGCAACGGTGAAGCGCTTCTTTGTGGAAAACGGCCATATCCGCCTGCAGCCCGAGAACGATAATTACACACCGATATTATCTAAGGACGTCGATGTTCTGGGTAAGGTAATCGGCGTGCTGAGAATGTTCAAATAAGTTTCATTTCGGAAAGCGCCATCATAAGCCCGAGCTTCATATGCGCATACGTGAGCCCGCCCTGCGCATATACGGTATAGGGCGGCTTAACCGGCGCATCGGCCGAAAGCTCTATTGAAGCGCCCTGCACAAAAGTGCCCGCCGCCATCACGATAGGATCGTCGTAACCCGGCATGTCCCAAGGTTCCGGGACCGCACGGCTGTCCACCGGGGCGGCTTTTTGTATTCCCCGCGTATACGCCAGCAGCAGCTGCTCGTCGTTCAAGCGAATCGATTGCGTGATATCGTACCTTTTCGCGCCGGACGCCGGGAATACCGGATACCCCAGCATTTCAAATACCTTTGCAGTAAGTATGCTGCCCTTAATTGCCTCGCCCACCACATGCGGCGCCATGAACAACCCTTGAAAAAAACTGCGGTATGAGGCCTCGTATGATCCGATTTCGCAGCCGAGGCCGGGGCAGGTCAGCCGGTTTTCCGCCAGCGCCACCAAATCCTCCCGCCCTGCGATGTAGCCGCCGGTGGGCGCGATGCCGCCGCCCGGGTTTTTGATCATCGAGCCCGCAATCAGATCCGCACCGCAGTCCGTCGGTTCCTCTTTCTCGCAGAACTCGCCGTAACAGTTATCCACGATCACGATGATACCGGGAAACTTCTTCTTGAGATCCAGTGCAAAAGCGCCGATCTCCCCCGCTGAAAGCGCTCTGCGCCAAGCATAACCGCGCGAGCGCTGCAAAAAAACCGCTTTGGGCCGCTCGCATTGCGATATCGCTTCTTCTACCGCTTTGAAATCGATCTCTCCGGTATCAGTCAACTCTATTTGCTTATATTCTACGAGCAGGTCGGCAAGCGATCCGCTTCCCTCCCCTGCCGATTTGCCGATTACCTGCCGCAGCGTATCATAAGGACACCCCGTGGCACTGATCAGCGTGTCATGAGGCCGTAGAACCGCGTATAATGCCAGCGCGATTGCATGGGTGCCCGAAGCGATATGCGGGCTCAAAACAGCCTTCTGGGCGCCTGTGGCGCGTGCAAATACACGCGACAATGCGTCGCGTCCTTCGTCCGAATAACCATAGCCGGTTGTCGCGGCAAAATGGTGCGCGCCAATGCCTTCTTCCTTAAAAGCTTCAATGATTTTATATTGATTGTATTCCGCGATACTCTCTACGGCAGCAAACGCATCAGCAAGCAGCGGCTCTGCCTCATTAACCAAGGAGGCAACGCCGCTGCTGATTCCCATTCTGTTCAGTATTGTCATGCTTCCTCAGGGGGTTCCTTCTGTTTATCCGAGAATGTAAAGAATACGGTCTTCGCGGGAGAAATAGTGGAAACCGCGTGCTTGTAGATCATTAGTTGTTTACCTTCGCTGTCGAGAATCACTGTAAAGTTGTCAAATCCCTTCACCAGGCCTTTTATTTGATAGCCATTGGTCAAATGAATCGTAACGGGAACCCTCTCTTTGCGTACCTGATTTAAAAATACATCCTGCAGTACGATGACCGATTTCTGCATACTAAAACCCCTTTCGTCTGATATCATTCATTATATCATTCACAATACCTTCTATACATGGGTATCCCGAAACGTCGTACCATTCAATACGGTTGTCACGTTTAAACCATGTGATTTGCCTCTTTGCGTATCTCCTGGTATTTCGCTTAATATTT
>CAZLRM010000025.1:5049-8150 GCA_964561895.1 uncultured Christensenellaceae bacterium
AGACGCCTTATAATGCGCTGTTTGTCAGCGGGTGATATCACCGCCGCATAAACCGGATCTTTTTTACTTAGAATATTATATAGACTTTGAATGCCCTTGTCATCAGCTAATTGTGTCAATTTTTGTCGAAACATGGGGTCCGCCTTCACACCGCTAAAATCAAGCTCATATACGAGCGAATTGATATAAAGACCGGTGCCGCCTGCAACAATCGGAACTATGCCCTTCATATTAAGCTTATCAATGATACGGAATGCATCTTTCTGATAGTCCGCAACGGTATATGGTTCATCAGGGCATACGATGTCAATCAGGTGGTGCGTCACCCCCCGCATTTCATCTTTCGTTGCCTTGGCTGTACCGATGTCCATTCCGCGATAAATCTGCATGCTGTCCGCCGAAATGATCTCGCTGCCCAGCTGTTTCGCGATATCCACCGAGATGCGTGTTTTCCCCGTAGCTGTCGGCCCCGCAACAACGATAAATCTTCTCATAATACGCGTTTAAAACTCTTTTCGAGAGACTTTTTGGACAGCACCGAAATCACAGGCCGGCCGTGCGGGCAGGTGGGTATCACATTTGTGCGGATAAAGCTATCGACGATGCTTTTAAGCTCATCCTCGGAAAGCCTGCTGCCCGCTTTGACGGCGCTGCGGCACGCGGCGCGAATCATGGCTTCCCGGCGCATCATTACATCGGTGCCGTTTTTTTGTATCTCGGCTAACGCTTCCCCGACCAGCTCAGTAACGCTTACGCCCGCCGCGATGGCGGGCACCTCGTTTACCTTGAATTGCAGCGCACCGAAAGGCTCGATATCAAAGCCAACCGAAGACAGCAGCTGCGCGTTCTGCTCGATGATATTTTTTTGTTCGTGTGATACGGTAAGCACAAACGGCGATAACAGCGGTTGCGAGAGCGGCATACTTCCGCCTTTAAATCGCTCATAGAGCAGCCGCTCGTGCGCGGCATGCTGATCGATAATCAGCAGGTTTTCGCCCTGTTCAGCGAGTATATATGTATCCGCAAAGCTGCCGATCAATCGGTAGCCTGCGGAAGGCGGCAGAATCTGCGTGTCTGTCGCTTCACTTTTCTGTTCGTCCGCAGGAGCGGACGGATACTCCGTCTCCCGCAGCAGAGCGGGCCTAAAGCCGGAGAAAAGTTCCGTCTGCATCACCTCGCAGCTCGTTTGCATCGCAACGCGCACCTCGGGAGGTTGCGCCTTTTTTTCTTCGGGCAGATGGACGCAGCCGCGCACTTGTATACAGGACTGCGCGACCGCCTCTTTTATGGCATATTCGACATCGCCGGCGTCGCTGAAGCGCACCTGTAGCTTATTGGGGTGCACATTGACGTCCACCGAAGACGAAGGCAGGTCAATATTCAGCAAATAAAAGGGCGATTCGCCCTTGACCAGCGTTTCTCCGTAACCGCCGCGCACGGTACTTAAAAACGATGTATTGCGTACATACCTCCGGTTAACGAATACGGAGCCGCTGCGCCCTCCCTTCATGCTTGTGCCGGGTCGCGACACGAAACCCGATACGCGGATATCGCCAAACTCCGAGGCGACATAACAGACCGTATCGAGTATATCGCCGTATACGGCGTATATCGCATGCTTTAAGTCTCCGTCACCCGCACTGTGGTATATCGTTTTATCCTGCGAAGAATAGTGAAAGGATATTTCGGGATAACAGAGTATATACCGCGAAACGAGGTCGGATATCATCGCTGCTTCCTGCGCCTCGCCTTTTAAAAACTTAAGCCGGGCGGGAACATTGAAAAACAGGTTCGACACCGTAACGGAAGTGCCGTCCGGCAAGCCTGCGAAAACTGGTTCCTCGGTGCGGCCGCCCGTTATGCGGATGCGCGTACCCGTATCTTCATCGGCACGCTTCGTTTTCATCTCAACGGCGGATACCGCCGCGATGCTGGAAAGCGCTTCACCTCTGAAGCCCTGCGTATGGATGCGGTCAAGATCGTGTATTGTTGTAATCTTGCTTGTCGCGTGTTTTTCAAACGCGAGGCTCACGTCCTCAGCGCGGATACCAACGCCATTGTCTGTAACCGTTATACTTCGTATACCCCCGCCAAGAATGCAGATGCTGACGGCGCTTGCGCCCGCGTCGATGGCGTTCTCCACCAGTTCCTTGACGACGCTGACGGGGCGCTCAACCACCTCGCCCGCCGCGATTTTATCGTAGACGTTTCTTTCAAGCTTGCGTATCTCCCCCATCGTTCCTCCGCTACAGCCGATGCTTGATTTCGCTTAGTAGCCTTAGCGAATCGAGCGGCGTAATGTTGTCCAGATTGACGTCTGAAAGCATTTGCATCAGTTCGTCGCGTTCCAGAGGCATATTTTTCTTACCGCGCTTGCCGAGTATGCTCTCATCATTTTCGGTAAGCGCCCGCATGATCTCCTTGGCGCGGTCGGTGACAGCTGCCGGCACTCCCGCAAGCTTGGCAACTTCGATGCCAAAGCTTTTATCAGCGCCTCCGCGTACGATCTTATGCAGAAATATTACCGTGTCCTCCATCTCCTTGACGGTGATCGAATAATTGGACACTCCCGGCACAGCTCCCTCCAGCTCTGAAAGCTCATGAAAGTGCGTCGCGAACAGTGTTTTTGCCTGTATGTGCCGGCTGATATATTCCACAACTGACCAAGCGATAGACAAGCCATCGAGTGTGCTTGTACCGCGGCCGATCTCGTCGAGTATCAGCAGGCTGCGCGTCGTCGCGTTGTGCAGTATATTGGCGACCTCGTTCATCTCCACCATGAACGTACTTTGGCCGGAGGCAAGGTTATCGGACGCGCCTACGCGCGTGAATATCTTATCCACAATGCATATTTCCGCGCTGTCGGCGGGTACGAAACAGCCCATATGCGCCATCAGCACGATCAGCGCGACCTGGCGCATGTATGTGCTTTTACCCGCCATATTCGGCCCGGTCAATATCATGATCCGCTCATCATCGCTGATTAACGTATCATTCTTGACGAAGGATTGTTTGACGAAGGTTTCTACGACGGGATGCCGTCCGCCCGTAATCTTGAGGCTGCCGTTTTGTATCATCACGGGGCGCACATAGCGGTGCTC
>CAZLRM010000025.1:8250-13163 GCA_964561895.1 uncultured Christensenellaceae bacterium
GGGCGCGTTTTCGTCGATTGCAGCGTCGATCAGCGCATAAACGTCTTCCATACAGTCCAGGCCGTCGCGCAGCCGCGATATCAGCTTCGCTGTGCAGCCGCCAAAAGCCTTTTTAAGCTCCGGGAGCTTCTCAAGCGATCTTTTGATCGCGAGGCATCCCCTCGCGTCGATCGTGGCGTATGCGATGCGAGTGATGATGCGTTCCAGATCGAACACGCCATTCAGCGCTTGCTCAATGCGGTCCATCCCCGGCGGGTCGTTTACAATTTCCTGAACCGCGTCAAGCCTTTCGTTGATTTCACTTATTTGCTGCAAAGGTTCGCCGATGCTGCGTTTTAGCAGCCGCGCGCCCATGGAAGTCTTCGTATGGTCAAGCACCCCGAACAACGAACCGCGCACCTTGCCCTCGCGCAGCGTTTTGGTCAATTCCAGATTGCTGCGAGTAAACATATCGAGCGCCATATACTCGTTTTGGCTGCTGACACGGATCGTGTTGATATGCGACAACGCGTTCTTCTGCGTTTCCTTCAGGTAGTCGATCAGCGCGCCTGCGGCGCGCACGGCGGGGCTACCTTCTTCTATGCCGAACCCGGATACCCCCGAGACATTGAAATGGGCTTTGAGCGTTTCGATGGCTGTATCATACTCGAACGCAAAGGCAGGGTATTCGCTTAAAAATATCGTCTGTTCCTTGATCCATGGCATGAGGTTTTTTATTGTGGCTGCGTCATCTGCGCCGTATATTATTTCGCTGGGCTGAATCCTTGAAATTTCACTCAGCAGAGCGGCAAGTGTTTCTTCCGCGGCGCATTCCGCCGTATAAAACGCTCCCGTGGACACATCGCAGTACGCGATGCCTATGCGCCCATACTGTGACAGCAGGCTGAGTATATAATTGTTGTCCGTTTCACTGAGGCTGCCGTTTTCCGTTACGGTGCCGGGAGTAATAACCCGGATCACGTCACGCTCTACAAGGCCTTTGGAAAGCGCGGGATCCGTTAGCTGCTCGCAGATCGCGACCTTGAAACCTTTTTTGATCAGCTTATCCACGTAACCCTGTACGGCATGATATGGCACGCCGCACATGGGCGCTCTCTGCGAAAGGCCGCAGTCCCTCCCCGTAAGCATGATTTCAAGCTCTCTTGACGCTGTAAGCGCATCCTCAAAAAAAAGCTCGTAGAAATCTCCGAGGCGGTACATGAGCAGACAATCCTTGTATTTTTCTTTAAGCTCTACATACTGCTGCATCATGGGTGTTAGCGTCTGCATATGCTTCCTCCCGCCGGTTTTACACAATTATATCATAAAATCTTACGGTTGTTGAAAAAAGGCGTATAATGCCCTATAATTTTTTTAACGAACACAGGGAGAAGCTTATGAAAAAATACTTGTTACTTTTGATGGTGATACCGCTGCTTCTGCTTACCGCCTGCGCGACGGCGCAGGCATCTTACCGCCTGAACGACGATTTATCGGTCAGCGTCGACTATCTTCTTGAGCTGAAGACAGGAGATACGGACGCGTCACAATATACAGACGCAATCACAAAGTACTGGACAGATATGGGCTTTTCCACAACTACAGACGAAACAGACGGAGCCATTACCATAAGCGGAAATAAACACGACGCATATGATTCCCCTGATGCGTCAGTTGAGGCATTTTCCGCAATACTAAATGATGAGGGTTCGATTTTTCAGGACGTAAAGCTGGTTTATACGCCGTCTTTCGAATATGACAAGTACAGCCTCACTGCAAATGTCTCGCTTAAAGATATCATACGCCAAAGCGATGTGCAGAACATTCCCGAGGGAGAGATTGAAGCGCTTGAAGGCGGTGCCGCGCAGGGTACATATACGCTGTGCGTTGCGCTACCCGGAGAAGTCGTCTCAGCTAACACCGACGACGTGCAGCACGGCGTTTGCACATGGACGCTCGCTTACGGCGAAGTAACGCAGATTTCGCTGGAAACCAGCAAATACAATCAGGAGAACAAGGATTATTATGCGCAACTGGAAAAGCAGCAGCAAAAGGATGAGCAGCTGTTATTGGTTTGCGGCGGCGCCGCAGCCTTGCTGCTGATTGCGCTGGTAATCGTAATGGTCGTGCGCAACCGAAAGAAACGTCCTTTAAAAGTCCATGTAAAAAGGTTTTGAGGATATCATCCGCCCATCAGGAAGCAATAAGAAAACTTTGAAGTATCGGTCGTCTTCCGTCACTTCGCTTGGCCACCATTTTTCCTGATTGCCGTCCAGCACCACGTATTTCCCGATGCGCGCTATCTGTTTCTCATCGCCGTCAACCGTACGTACAGCTGAAAAAAAGTTATAGGATTTGTCATAGCACACTACCGTATAAAGCGCATCCGGATCATTGCTTATCTTATTCCAAGTAATCTCATAATATATGCGTCCCAGACGGCTTTTCTGGCGAATCTCAAGGTTAAAATCTTCCGAATCAATCGGCTTAAGGTCATTTTTTGCACCGATAAAGGAATCGTAATAGTTTCTCAATCCGCCAATATCGTCCGCAAGCGGTATATAGGTATTCTCTTGCGGAAACACGTTTACAATGGTATCGTTGTAACTGTAAGTATAATCATCGCTGCCGTAATTCGTTACCAGGTCGTATACATCCAGATATTCCTGCGTTTTCTTGCCTGTACTGCTTCCCATCAGCTGCACAAAATCCTCCGCGGCAATCTCATAGATGCTCCATTCATGGTTTTTGTAGTATTCGTCTACCGTATTGAAGAAAACATCTTTGTCGTACTTGTCAAATCCGCGCAGCGTATAATAATCCGAAGCCTTTGCTTCCGTGTCGTTTGCAAGAAAATAATACATCGTATAGTGGTGCCCGTACTCATGAGATATTGTGCGGGCGGCTTTCGATATGTCGTTGTACGCGTCCATGTTATAAAGCTCGATAACGCTTAAGTCCGATTTCATCACATATTCCATGGACTGCGGCACCAATGCGGGCAGATTAAAAAATACATGGTATTCACTTTTCTCCTGGGAATGGGTGCCCGCAATATCGCTGTCATCCAGGCCATTATCAGTTTTGCCGGGATAAATGATGATCTTGGATATATACATGATCTCATCACCGTGTTCGTTGTTTAAAAGTTCTTTGTATATCTCTTTGAGCTTTTCCCCTGTCCACTTTTCCGACCGGCTGACGATCGAAAAACCGAGCGGTGTGACATATTCATACGTGCCGAGCGTCTCATCCTGCCGCTGGGTCAGCGTATAACCTGCTTTTGATGAACCCCCGGCCTTTTCAAAGGATAGAATCTGATTCGAATAATCCTCGTTTACGAGGTTTTCCATTGTTTTAGCTGCAATATGCCGATCTATTAAAAGATAAACGGCCGCAGCAGCAAAGAGTATCAACAGTATCATAATGCTGCGCAATGCGATACTTCTTTTTTGCCGTCTGTAATAAGTGACGTTGTCGTTTCTCATGTTCAAAGCCCCTTTAAACGGTTTTCGGGCCTGCTTTGCCGTGCAGGGTATGGCTTGAAACCCTGTCGATTTCCACGTGCAGATATTCTCCGATATCATCCGCGGTTCCTTCAAAATTCACCATCTTGGAGGTGCGTGTCCGGCCGCTGAGTTCTCCGGAGTTTAAGCGGCTTTTGCTCTCGGCCAAAACCTCTACGGTTTTCCCTAAATATTTGTTGCTGCTTTGCTTAACGGACTGTAGCACAAGCGCGTTCAACGCTGCAAGCCTCGCCGATTTTTCCGCGCGGCTTAGCTGCCCGGGCATCTCGGCAGCCTTGGTGAGCGCTCTTTTTGAATACGCAAAGGTATACGCGGCGTCGAACCCGATTTCCCTTACCAGCGAAAGCGTCTCTTCAAAATCCTCGTCCGTTTCTCCGGGGAACCCTGCGATAAAATCCGTTGTGACCGCGATCTCCGGCACGCGCGCACGCAGCTTATCAATCAGCGCAACATAGTGTTCGCGCGTATACCGGCGGTTCATAGCCGATAGTATTCGGTTGCTGCCCGATTGCACAGGCAGATGGATATGCTCGCACAGGCTTTTGACGCTGCCGTAGCATTCGATTAACTCGTCGGTTAAATCTTTCGGATGCGACGTCATGAAACGCAGCCGTTTCACTCGGGAGCCACGATCAATTTCTCGTATTAGTTTCGGGAAACTGATATCACTGCCCAGGTCTTTCCCATACGAATTGACGTTTTGCCCGAGCAGCGTGACTTCCGTGACGCCTGCTTCGCACAGCGTGTCAATCTCATTAATGATATCGGATGATTTACGGCTGCGCTCGCGCCCGCGCACATATGGTACTATACAATAGGTGCAGTAGTTGTTACAGCCGTATATAATATTCACAAATGCGGACGCGCCGGTGCGGGAAGCAGGTATGCCTTCTATGATGCTTTCGTCCGGTTCGGCCATGACGACGCGCTTTCCTTCCAGCAAAGCGGAAAAAAGCATGCCTTCCAGATGATGAAGCTGGTTTGTGCCAAACACGATATCCACAAAGGGAAACCTTGCCGCGAGCTTTGACGCAGCGCCGGGCTGCTGCATCATACAGCCCCATACGGCGATAATCGCATCCGGTTTGCCCTGCTTGTATTCCTTCAGCGCTCCTACGTTGCCGGAAAGCCGCGCCTCGGCATGTTCGCGCACACAGCATGTGTTAAACAGTATCAGATCGGCTTCTCGTTTCTCCGCGGCTGCGGAAAAACCAAGTGCATCAAGCACGCCTGCCGCCTTCTCGCTTTCGTGCGCGTTCATTTGGCAGCCATATGTCTCTATATGATATGTAAGCCCTTTTCGTGCGATATAATCTCTCAATTCCTGATTCAAATATCAATACGCCTTTCTTTTTGCATCAGGGTTTATTATAAACGCGAAACCGGTGTATTTCAACTAAAAGCCGA
>CAZLRM010000026.1:0-13162 GCA_964561895.1 uncultured Christensenellaceae bacterium
CAATGGGCTCCTCAAGGCAATTAAAAACAAAGCGGTGTGCATTAAAGCCCTTTTCACCGAATCCATACAACATGGCGGCTCCTTGGTCAAACGTGACATCTCCGCGCCGAAATATACCGCATGTGCCGCCCGGATTATATGACTTCTCAACCACGGCAACAGTCAAACCGCGTTTAGCTAACAGACTGGCTGTAGTAAGCCCTGAAAGGCCGCCGCCAATAATAATTGCATCGTATTTCAATCGTATCCCCCCGAAAATGTGTTACTATTGCACTTCTTGTTTGCGTTTCCGCGATAGCGCGTTGTATATCACCGTTGCGGCGAAAATGGCAATGCAGGCCGCTGCCGCAATGAGTACATCGGTGTATCGGCCGGAAAACCCGGTGACAGAAGTATGCTTAATCAATATGCCAACATACGCCCAGATGAGCACAAGCCCGTAAGCGATGTCCTTAAACCGAAGTGCAGCGGCAGTACCAATAAGCGCACCTGCTGCCAGCATAATGACTGTCCATGTTGATTCAGGCAATCCCAAATCGTCCCAACCAATGTCCACAAGCAGTGTTGTGGCATTTGCGATCGTGGCAACGGTGATCCACCCAAAGTAGACGCTGAACGGAAGGCGGTGCAGTAGTTTCTCCCTTAGTGTCAAGCTTTGCGATTTCAGCGAAGATACGATTACAATCAGGCAGATCAGCAAACAAGCCATAAGCCCCATCGATAAGGGGATGATCTTATAGTGCCATGAAAAAATCCATGCGGTGTTCACTAAAGATGAGATCGAGAACACTATGGCTGTTTTCCCAAGTGATGTCACGTTGACATCGGCATTCTTGCCCCGGAACAGTCCTAGTTGTAACAACACGTGTAAGGCAAGCAGCGCGTAAATAACGCCCCATATCGAGAAGGTTAGCCCTGCCGGAGCGAACATGTTGGGATATGAGTCGGAAACTGCACCCGTGGCAATCCCGTTGATCGGCAATATGTTTGCCAGCGCGTTCACGACAACGACTACGATAAAAGTAACGACGACGAAGATTTTCAATCCGGTGCTTTTCCCGTTTTCCATAATAAATACCCCCCTATCATTTATCGAAGTAGTACCCGTTGAGAAGATATTTTTCACCGTATTTCCTTGCGATCCTGCGAATATAGTTTTTAAGCGATGTTAAACTGCTATCGTCCGAAAGGTACTTCTTCATAAGTTGGTCAAACCGGTTTTTTTCAGATTTAGCGGCCTTGTCTTTGAAATATCCCCAAACATGCTGGGCCGCGTTCACTGCACTTCCTTTGCGGACGGGTGTACGATACGCCTCTTCAATCAAACGGTACATCACCAAAGCCGGATAAGTGTTCTTGTCCGTTAAGAGTGCGCGAATACGGCTATACCCGGCAGGAGAGCGCTCTAAAATGCTGTATTTATACCTAGCCCATTCTCGCTCCAGCGCGCCAATCCCCTGATTTGAGACACAGTTAATACATTTCAAAGCGGATATGTTTTTATCCTTTACCTCCAACATAATATCGGTGTCCATTCCTGACAACCGGTGATAAAAATCTAAAAACTCTTCCAGCTCGATGGTCTCGGAATGCGCCCCTATTCTTTTTGCGGGATTTTGCTGGGAGTAATGAACCTTCTGTAAGCCATCACCTCTCTTCCAAGTTGCGGTACAAAGCTTTATCCAATCGTGGTCACTCGTCGCTTGATCTGCCGGATTGGCCGCGTTGTGCAAATTGTCATAAACAACAGGGATGCCGGCAGCTGCAGACGCTTCGAGTACATCATTGATGTTAAACATGGCATCGTCATTTTCCAGCACCAGCCGATTTCGCACGGCAGGCCTAAGATGCCTGTAATGCGCCGCAAATCTTTTGATTGCCTGGCTTTTATTCGCGTAAACGCCGCCCAGATGAAGCACCAGTTTGTGTTCAGAGCCAAGCCCAAGCGCGTCCAGTACGTTTGCGTGATAGTCGAGGTCCTTTATTGCTCTCTCCACTACAGCGTTGTTTATCGAATTAAGAACAGTATATTGCCCCGGGTGCATGGATACGCGCATCCTTGCATTTAAAATTTTCTGTCCGATGCGCGAAAACTCTCCGGAAAAACGCTCGTGCCAAGGTATGTCTGCAGAAACGCTTGACCCAAAAGGGATCAAGCCAGAAGAGATACGAAATAGCTTAATACCATTGAGCATATTGTAGTCGATCACGGTTTCCAGCGCAGACAGGTTGTGCTCAATCAACGACAAAAGCCGCTCTTCATTTGCGTTCTTGAGTGTGCAGCTTTTCATCTCACTGCCATTGACGGCGACTGCAATACATGCGTATCCTATACTCATTGTACACCTTCATGTTCCGGGTGCACCCCGCAAATACCGTTCCAGTACACCTCAAACACTTCAGAGGCAAAACCGTTTTTATTCGGCTTAATTTGGCGCAGCAACATAATATCCAGCACGCCTTGAATCATCGTGAAGTACAGATTTAACGCGCTTTCAGAGACATCTGCGCGTATTTCTCCGTTATCGATACCTTTCTGGAAGCATCTTTTCATCCTTTGTTTATATGGGTTGTCCTGATCCTCAATCAGTCCTCGAAATATGTTTTTATGCTGTTCATTTGAGATTAACGGCATGGTCCGCCAAACCCTCAGCCGTTTGTTTTCTCCGAAATACGCCATTGCGAAATTAAAAAGCCTTTGCATTGCTTCCTTACAACTCAGCTTCTCTGCCAGCAAAATTTCTTGTTCTAAGCGCTCGTAATATCTTTGGATCTCCCGGCGAATCATGATCTCCAAGATCTGATCTTTACTTTCAAAATGGCTGTAGAGCGAAGGGGTCTTGATTCCCACAGCACAGGCCAGTTCGGCTACAGAGAGGTGGTCCCCTTTAGCGGAAAACAGTTCAAACGCAGCTTCAATAATTTCTTGCTTTTTATCCAATCTGAACGCCCTGCCTAACGACCATTAGTTAGGTATATATTACATTCTTCGCGCTGCTTCGTCAATATTCATTTGTGAATATATCCGAGACCCTTTTATCTTTTCACTGCATTTGCTGCCTGCTATATTGCGCTGTAGATATATGATTCCCGATAATGAACATCCGCTCGAATACGGGTACAGGCACCGGCCGCCCCAGCAGATACCCCTGCGCCTGGTCGCAGCCCAGCTCCGTAAGTATATCCAGCTGTTCCTGGGTCTCAATGCCCTCAGCAATCGTAGTGATGCCCACCGCTTTTGCCATGTTTATGACGGCTTTAACGACATTGATACCGCCAGTGTTTTGGGTCGATACAGCGCTTATCAGCGATCTGTCGATTTTAATGCGGTCGAAGATATGCTTGTTAAGATACCCAAGCGAAGAGTATCCGGAGCCGAAGTCATCTATAGATACAGTTATCCCAAGTTCCCTCATCGCTCCAAGCACGTCAAGCGTTGCGTTTTTACTGTCTATCATGACGTTTTCGGTGATCTCCGCATCCAGCCAGGTCGTGTTGACATTAGTCTCCGATATCTGGGCCTTTAGAAAATCGATAAAGGTTTCGTCTTTTAGCTGTTTTGGGGAAATATTAAAACCTATTTTGAGGCCGCTCATGAATAGCTCATTCCACTCTACTGCCTGTCGAACCGCCTCCCGAACCACCCACCTGCCAAGCCTTAATATGTAATCGATCTCCTCCGCAACCGGAATAAACACACTGGGCGGGATATACCCGTGCTGCATATTTTTCCACCGGATCAGTGCTTCCGCCCCGATCAGTTTTAGATTCGGCAGCGAATATTGGGGCTGATAAAACAGCTGAAAGTCTTTTTCCAATACAGCCTGCCTCAAAAGTACTTCAACGGTGTTCTTCCTGTTGATTTTTTCCGCTAGCAGCGGGTCGTAAAACAAATACTTATTATATCCTTGAGACTTTGCACTGTACATGGCGATATCCGCGTTTTTAAAAAGCGTACCGCGCTCACAAGCCTCCGGAGAATAAAGCGCCACGCCCATACTCATCGTCACTTCCAACGATTCACCGCCGGCGCTGATTGGTGTTTTGCATATTCCGATGATCCGATCGCATATATCCTCGATTTCCTTGCGCGTGTAATTGCCGACAACCAGCACCCCAAATTCATCGCCGCCAAAATGTGATATCACCGCACCCCATTCGTTACACTCGGCCAGGCGCCGCGCAATCTCGATAAGCACGATGTCACCCACTTCGTATCCAAACCGGCCGTTGATCGTTTTAAACCGGTCAAGGTCAATTACCATCAGCGCCATCGTTTCGTTGGGAAGCAGAGAGCTAACTGTTTCGTCAATGCAGCCTGCAAAATAACTCTGATTATAAAGCGCGGTCAGCTTATCCTGATTAGCCAGAGAATCTAGCTCCCTGAGTTGGTCCGAGATACGGCGCTCCATCTCGTTGTGCTGCCGTTTCATTATCGTTTCTTTTTCGATAAACATCTGCACATAACTGCTAAATACCGCATACAGTACAAACAAAACAGCAAACTGCACAAAATCGATGGGCTCAAGTTTTATATCAACAATACGGAATATGCTCAGCAATACGATCAGTACCGGGATAGATATTAGCGCGATCCATTTCTTTCTCCTGCCGATGTTTGTATGCGCCGCTATGTCAAATGTATTCCCTCCGTACACTTTGAACAACGCTCCGAGCGCGATCATATCAAGAGCGAGTATATAAACAATATCAATAATAGAGTTGGGAACATACAAATTATGCAAGACAAAATAGTAGTACACAATATCCGCAAGAGCAAAAAGTCCGGTTCCCGCCAGCATCGTCTTGAAAAAACCCGGTAGCTTTACGGAGCGTACCGCGAGAAGCCAAAAGATCATCCCAACAATAATCAGCATATCCGTGATAAGAGAGAAAACGCTGGTAAAATCCTGTTTGATGAGCCGGGTAAAAACGCTGGTATCTTTGTTAAAATACACGATCCAAAACAGCATCGCACTCGCTGTCATTATGGTGATAATATCAGCGGCAAACTGTATGGCGTTCCATTTGCCGAACTGCAGCAGAGCAGATATAATAAACGGAACAAGGATAAAGCAGTTGGTAAGCAGATACACAACCCAGACTGCCGGATTCGCAATTGGATCCTGCCCGTTAAGTGTTATAACCAGCCATATCGAGTCTGCAATTGACCAAGAGAGACAGGCGAATGAGAAAAATAAAAATACGACTGCTGGTTTATTACTTCGGTCTGACAAATATGCGTAAAACAGTACTCCCGCAGCTAAAAACGCACATACCGGCGACGTTATATTGCTCCACAACTCCGCTGCAGCCAGCGATACCAACACATATACGATGAAGGGGATAAAAAGGGTCATTAGTTTTCCCGCTAATATCTTTTTATTTAATACCATCCACTCACCCGATTCCCCAGTATTCTAACAAACTTTTTTGGGACCAATATATGTGCAACTTATATATTATATCGGTATACTCTGCATGGATTTTTATATTTTCATATTTCAATATGGATACTGCGAAGCAATTCTTTGAAAATTTTCAAAGACGGGGCGGCCCAAAACTCTAATCTCTTTCTTCCGTTCTTTTTTACGAAAAAGCTTCTCATCTGCATACTTCAGTAAATTCATTATTGCCGGCAACATCGGCATACTCATTATTATTAAAATCTGTATTTACTGTTGCCCGGCTGGACATACCGCTGGTTATGAAACCACCGGCATTGCCGGTGGTTTCAATCGCTCGCTTGAAAGATTAATACTTACCGAACTCATTGCCAAGCAGTATTGCGGGCTTAGCGTCTCCGGAAGAATGCCCTATAGTTCGCACCGACTCTTCGCTTATCTGCATGGCTTTGGGCATCTCCTTTTCATCCGCGGATTTCAGCTTGAACTGTGCCACCATCTGCTCAAGCATCTCAGCCTGGCTTGACAGCTCTTCCGAAGATGCCGCAGTCTCTTCAGACGTTGCAGAATTTGTTTGAACAACCTGCGACATTTGCTCTATGCCGTCGTTAACTTGCGCAATGCCTGCCGCCTGCTCATCGGACGCTACCGCGATCCGTGCCGTAAGCTCTGCGGCTTTTTCTATACCCTCTACTATGCTTGCGAGAGCCTTGGCAGTCTTATCCGCAATCTCTGTCCCGGCCTGGGTCTTTTTTATCGAGCCTTCGATAAGTACTGTCGTTTCTTTCGCCGCGTTAGCGCTTCTGGCTGCAAGATTCCTTACCTCTTCGGCTACCACTGCGAAGCCCTTGCCATGTACGCCTGCTCTTGCTGCCTCTACGGCTGCATTGAGAGCCAGTATGTTGGTCTGGAACGCGATATCGTCAATAACCTTTATTATTTTGCTTATATTCTCTGAAGACTCGTTAATCTCCGCCATAGCTCTTTGCATTTCCTGCATCTGTTCGTTGCCTTCAGCGGCACCTGTTTTGGCAAGTGCTGTCAGCTCATTGGCCTGTCCAGCGCTCATCGCGTTCTGTCGTGTCTGCTCAGCGATCTGGACCATAGCCGATGTAAGCTGCTCAATAGCGCACGCCTGCTCGGTCGCCCCCTGCGATATTTCCTGACTGCCGTCAGAAACTTGCTTTGTACCCACGGCCACCTGCTCGGCGGCAGTGCTAATCTCGGAGACGATTCCGTTTAGTGAAGAGATAATGGTATTGATTGAAGTCTTGAGCTCAACAAAGTTACCCTTATATTCTTCTGTGATCGCAAGGGTAAGATCCCCAACCGACATAGCACCGAGCACACTCGATATCTCCCCGATATAACCCTTAAGCGTATCCAGCGTGTTGTTGAGCGCTTCCTTTATAACGGCGTGGTCGCCCTTATAATCGCCTGTGACTTTTACATTAAGGTTGCCCATTGAGAGTTCGCTCAAAACTCCCGTTGCCTCGGTAACGGGTTCTATTACGGCATCGAGGGTATTGTTTATACCATCAACGATCTTAGCGAAATCTCCCTTATGTTGTGACGCATCCGCACGAATGGATAACTGCCCGTTTGTTGCGGCTTCGGTAAGCATATTTACGTCTGCGGCTAAGGCTTTGACCGATTTTAATACATTGCGAAACACACGCACAAGTTTTCCGGTTTCGTCTTTAACATCATAGTTTGATTCTTTAATATTAAGATCGCCTTCACCAACCCTTTCAACTTGCGCAACGAGATACTTGATCGGCTTGCTGATCACCTTGGAAATGAGCAAGCCGAGAAAGACTGCAATGACTACAGACATCAGAACGGTAATGTTCATGGTCAGCATTCTGCCCCTAGAGCTCTTTTCTGTATCCGCTAGCATCGCATTCATAACGTTTTTGTTGAATGCTTCGTTCTCTTCGATCGCGGCTTTCGTCTTTATTATAACGTTGCCGTCACCCAAAGCGTTGTTCTTTACCATAACGTCAACAGCGGCGTCCATATCGCCCGCTTCATACGCCTGAGTAAGAGCGGCAATGTAAGACCTGTACTCTTCGATCTGTGCTGTGGTATTGGCCATCATGTCGGCTGTTTCTGCCGTAGTGGAACCCGACAGGTAATTCAGTGAGTCCATCATGGAAGTATCGGAAGCTTTTATAGCTGTCAAGTCATCCGGTATCAGCTCGGGGTTATCCGCTGATTCGGCCAATATCTTGCTGGTCAAATACTCCTGTTCATAGAATCTGGCCGTCAGGTTGCCCAGATGATCTATGGCCCCCAGGTTATCGGTTAACATGGAACTGCTTTTATCTATTAGATTGGATACCATTATAATTCCATTTATACCGACACCCCCTGCGATCAACGCCACAATTAAAAACCCAATAAGAATTTTTGTGGAAATTTTGCGATTCAAAAACCATTTCATAATTAAAATCCCCCCGCCTCATTCGTAATTATTTTCTCTTCTTCTTCCCCAAAGAGTTTTTCGCAATCGAGCAACAGCGTGATTGCGTTATTTAATTTTCCTATACCGTTGATATAACGGTTCTGGACTCCGGAACGGGTATCGGGTGGCAGCGAGATGTTATCATCCGCGATATTGATCACTTCCGCCACGTTATCTACGATGAGACCGACAGATTGGCAGGACGTTTCGATTACAATAATGCACGTTCTGTCGTTATACTCCTTTGCGTCCTTTCTAAACTTCAAGCGCGCATCGGTAACCGGTATAATCTTTCCCCGCAGATTGATGATGCCTTTAACGTAATCAGGCGTTTCTGGCAGTTTCGTTATGGGCTGCATTCCGATGATTTCCGCGATGTGCCGAATCTCAATACCATAAACCTCTTCGTCCACCGAAAAAATGAGAAACCTTCCATGCTGCACATCTTCATTCTCTAAAAGAAACTGCTCTGTTTGACCATTCAATAAACACCATCCCCCTTTTGTTCGAAGTCCCTTTAATTTGTTTATCGTGCAAAAGCCTAACTTTATAAAACATACTTGAAAAAATCGTCTCGGACTTGTCCAGGACGAAATGGAAAAGCTTTTTTTGGATATTAATTCCTTCGCTCTTTTTGTTTACAGCCGCCTCAGTTTGTGTAATAATTAATTGTCCTGGACTTGTCCTGGACAATTAAAGCATGGTACAATCAACAACATAAATAGTATGGAGGATTATTATGAAATCCTCATTCGGGGAATGTCTGTCAACTCTGCTTGGTAGTTTCAATATTAATGCGAGCAAGCTGGCCAAAGGAATAAATATCGATCAATCTCTTGTTTATAAATGGCTGCGTGGTGAAAGGTTACCCGCGTTTGGTTCAAATTATATTGATCTTATTACCAATTATATCTCTGAAAACTTAAATACGAATCCACATATAAAAAACAGAATTGCTGCGCTATTCCCGGATAAAGAAGAATCGCCAGATAACTTCGATATTAAGTTGGAAATACGCAATATGCTTTATAATGCACAAGCCTATTCTTTTGATATAAAGAATAATGAGAAAGCAGAAACGAAAGGTTACAACGGTAAAAAAGCGGAGAATTTGCGCCTGGAATTACAAAAAGAAAAGGATATTAATAAAGTAAGCGTTATTACGGGTTTTAGGAATTTGATGGACAGTATGATAGATCTTATCAGTAAAGCTTCCGAAAAGCCCCCTGGCAAAAGTCCTATTTTGATATTGCTTAACAGCAATATGTCTCATATTGATCAATATGACGGGATTAATCCGCGTTGGAGAAATGCTCTGTTGGATGCCATACACAAAGGCTGGGAGATCACACTTCTTATAAGGCTCAACGAAAATGTCAGAAGAACAATGAAGCTGGTTGAAGATATGTTGGCATCATTATTTACCGACAGCTTCCATGTATATTATATTAATACAAAAAGCGAAATTGATTTTGGAAATGACCTGATTATTATCCCAAATGTCGGGGCATTATTTCTTTTCTCTTCTTATATAAAAGACCAGGTTGACAGTGCGTTTTTATTAGAGGCGGCGGATAGTATTGATATGCTTTCCAGTCATTTTTATCAGTACTTTTCTTTGGCAAAGCCGCTTTATATTTCATACTCCTCCCAAAGGTACATAGACTTTCAAAAAGCGATGGTTGCTGCAGAATATCAGCCCGGAGACAGGCTTGTTTTTAAAGGAGGGCATTCTACAACTATTGTTCCTTTTGATCTTTACCAGAAGTATCTTAAACAAACCATCCGAAATGAGGATGAATTATCTCAGCGGCTTGATTTGCATAAAAAGAAAATAGAGGCGTTTGAATCACAGATCAACCATTATAAATTCAGAGAAATATGGTTTAAAGAATCTTTTCAACGGCTTATATTTGATAAAGAAAATGAACGGTATGCTCTCGGAAACTATATACCCGATAAGGATGAAACCATTTCCTACTTGCAAGCCATTATTGGTATGCTTAAGGAACATGATAATTATGAGGTGGCTCTTGTCAACAGAAATGATTATAAAGATATCAGTGGATTAGCTTGGATGATAAAAGGCAATTCGCATATTTTTTTGGAAGCCATTAATGATATGAAATCCGAAATCAACCTCGCAATCACCGAGGAACATTTAATCGCCGCAATACATCAGTATTATCAAACTTTATGGAACGGTATACCGCAATGCGATAAAGATAAAGAAAAGGTTATTGATTGGCTCAATTCTCTGATACAACAAATTGGCTAATGTATATATTTAATTTTCGGATACTATATTTTCTATAGTATAACACAGGTTGCTGGCCCTTTTTAGATTCAATAGACATAGCCGAGTCGTCGTTACAGATATGTACTTGCCATTGCCAACTACCGCGCTAAATCGGTTCTGCGCCTTTTTAGCTATTCGGAACCCGCCTCGCGGCAAACGCCCATACGGGGGCGTTTGCTTATCGCTCGTTTCGAATCCTAGTTCCGCTGCCAAAGCAAAAAGCGCCCTCTCGGGCGCTTTCGCTTTGGCAGCGGAACTAGGATTCGAACCTAGACAATACGAGTCAGAGTCGTAGGTGCTACCGTTACACAATTCCGCTATATTCATTTTAAGATATCCCAAGGTGCCGTCCGCCAGGTTTTAACACCTGCCCCTAAAAGCAGGTGGGTGTGCTGCCGTAACTTCTGTCCTCCCGTCGATGCGGGCTCGACATCCGTATCTGGACACGCGCTCCCGTAGATGTTCTGTAGGTTTAAAACACAGGCGTCATTCGAACACCGCAGGATATGGTGGGGTTAATTGGGATCGAACCAACGACCTCTACGATGTCAACGTAGCGCTCTAACCAGCTGAGCTATAACCCCCCAAGCCGCAACTCATATTATACACAAACACGCCGCGAAATCAAGCGGTTTTTTGTCGCCGCGCCATATTGACGGCCATGTATCCCTTCACGAACCATCATCATTCAATATTATTTTATGCCGACAGAAACTTTTCAATTACGCGCACAATCAGTTCGTGATCCTTCTCACTGGGCAGCCCCGAAACGCAGATTGTACCGATTACGCCAACATCCTTGACGCGGATCGGAAAGCCGCCGCCATGCGGCTTGTATTCCGCCAGAGGCAGAACCATGCTTTCCTCTATCGTCTTTTGTTCCTTTTTCAGCTTAATCTCGTAGTAATACGAGCTGTGTCCCGTCAGATTCACCAGATTGCTCTTACCCTTGATCCACCGGTCGTTATCGGCTGAGGTGCCTTCGAGCGCGCAATGAAAAAGCTGCTGTCCGTTGCGGGCAATATCCACTGTGACGCATAAATTCTCGCTCTTAGCAATACGGACCATCATCAGGCCTAAATCATACGCGGTTTGGTTAGTAAATCGGTCAAACTGCAGCTGTGCCTCCAGCCGTTCAATCTGATCCAGCAGCTCGTCAAAGCCTTCCATGCGGTTCCTCCCGTTCTTTGGTTTATTGCGATCATTGGCTTTTTCCATACGGGCACACCGCCGCGCATATTCCGCAGACCGCGCCCCGCCCGATATGCTGATATTTTTCTTTCATCCAGTGCGAGCAAAGTGCCGCATCGATGAGCGCTTCGCGCGGTTTTGTTTCGTCCCATGTTTCGCCGGTAATCGCGCCGCAGGGGCAAGCGTCCGCGCACTTTTTGCAATCACCGCAGCGCGGCGGCAGCATTACGCCGCTATCAAGCGGCATATCCGTAAGCACCGTCACGAGGCGCACGCGCGGCCCGTAATCCTTCGAGACGAACAGCGCGGACTTGCCGATGAAACCGAGGCCCGCCATAGTGGCCGCTTTCTTGTGCGAAAAATCGCCCTCCAGACCGCTTTCGCTCGTCGATTGCGAAGCGGGTATCGCACACGCCGCGTATCCTTCCCGCTGCAAATAGATTGCGCACTTGAGCGCGCACATATCCAGCAGCGCGTTGGCGGCGCGGTAATGGTGAAAATACAGGCGCGTCGGGCCTTGCTTCACTTCGTCCATCACGTGATCCGAAAGATGAACGCCCAGCGTAACGGAATACCGCATATCAGCAAACCTTTGCGGCAGCAGCGATCCTAAGTCGGCCGTGCCGAAAACGTCAATTCCTTCCTCGAGCATGCGCTTTTTCAGTTCCGCGATCATACTTTCCTCAATATATTGTTGTTTACATAATAATAATACCACATTTAGCTGTACTACTGCAATATTTGTGATATAATAATATCAAGAAACAGCGGGAGGCATCCCATGCAGATTGAAGCAATCGCACAAAGTAAACTGCTGATATTATACCTGCTTCGGTCGATCAATATCCAGCTTTCCGAGATGCAGATACTCAGGATCGTGACGGAGAACGGCTGGATCAACTACTTTGACATGAAGGAATGTTTGTTCGAATTGATCGAAAGCAAGCTCGTGGAAGAGCGCGAAACGCCTGTAGGCTCGTTCTATGCCATCACGGAGCAGGGCCGCAGCACGCTGTTCTATTTCGAGCGCGAGCTCCTGGGCTCTCTGCGTAAAACCATCGACGCCTACTGCGAGGCCAACCGGGACGACCTGCGTCTCGAAACCGAGCTTTCGGCGGATTATATCCGCATTGACGAGGGCGAGTATAAGGTGATGCTGCGCGTGCTTGAAAACCAGATCCCTGTATTTGAACTCAACCTGATCACATATTCAAAGGATTCGGCGGAAGCGTTCATCAAGAAGTGGAAGGATGTCGCGCCGAAGATTTACAAAAATACGTACGACAGCCTTGCGGAATAAGGGATCAGCTCAGCGCCCGCCAGGTACTCAGCACGAAAGACAAGCACACGCGGCAAACAATAATATCATACCGCGTTTAATAATGTTTCTCTTTTCCATAATGATACGGCCGCGGAATAGGGCTCATCCCAAAAGCGGATTGATTTTTTGTACTTCACAAACTGCAAAGCCCCGCAACAACCCCGGCAAGCACCAGTATGCTGAGCGCAACCCGCCATTTTCGTTTAATTCTGCATCTACCGTGGTAAATCGGCGACGCTCCCCGAATCGTGCGTTTCTTTGATCGTTTTGTCACAAAAATACTTTGATATACACCCGGTTGATGCTATAATGACTGTTAGTATAGCAATACAAACATAAGGAGATATGCACAGTGTATAAGATCCTGAAAAAGCAGGTGCTGAGCCCGCAGGTGAAGCTCATGGTGATTGACGCGCCGCTGATTGCAAAAAAAGCGCAGCCCGGACAGTTCATCATACTCCGCGCCAGCGAAAAAGGCG
>CAZLRM010000027.1:0-13087 GCA_964561895.1 uncultured Christensenellaceae bacterium
CGATGCGGTAGCCGGAGCATTTGATTACGTCGTCGCAGCGGCCTACGAACCAAAAGTAACCGTCTGCGTCGCGCCATGCCATATCGCCTGTGCTGTAAATACCATTGACCCAGCTTTTTTGCATGGCGGCCTCGTCCTTCCAGTAGCCGTGAAACAGCCCTAAGGGGTGAATCTTATCGGTATTTTTCACAACGATGGCGCCCACGATACCTTCCTCGCATGAGTTCCCGTCCGCGTCCAGAAGGTCGATATCGTACAGCGGGGAGGGCTTGCCCGTGGAACCGGGACGTATGGGAAACCACGGGAAGTTCGCGAGCAGCACCGAGCTTTCGGATTGTCCGAAACCCTCGTGCACTGTAAGGCCGGTCAGATCTTTGATCTTGCGCAGTACCTCCGGATTGAGCGGTTCACCTGCGAGGCTGGCGTGCTTGATAAAGGAAAAGTCATACGCGGATAAGTCCTCTTTGATCAGGTAACGGTAGATCGTGGCGGGCGCGCAAAATGTGGTAGGGCGGATGCGCATCACTGCTTCAAGGAACGTGTGCGGCACAAACTTTGCGGTGTCAAAGGCGCCGATAGCCGCGCCGCATATCCACTGGCCGAATATTTTACCCCACGCAAACTTGGCCCAGCCCGAGTCGGTCTGCGTCATATGGACGCAGTTATCCTGCACACACTGCCAGTACTTGGCCGTGACGATGTGCCCCAGCGGGAACACAAAGTCGTGCCAGACCATCTTGGGCATACCCGTGGTACCCGACGAAAAATAAACCAGCATCATATCGGTGTTTTTCGGTGCGTCCGGCCCTTGAAGGCGCGGGAAGCTTTCGTCAGCTTTCTCCATCTCTGCGCGAAAATCGATAAAGCCGGCGGGGATATTATCCCCCACGGCCATGAGGCAGCGCAGCGTATTGCAGCCGGGTTTCGCGCTTTGTATGTGGCCGATGATCTCTTCCTCGTCCACGCTTATAAGCACCTGTGCCCCCGCAATGTTGCAGCGGTATTCGATATCCTTAGGGGTCAGCTGGTAGCTTGCCGGTATGCAGATCGCGCCGATCTTCATGAGCGCGGTCATGCATACCCACACCTCGGGGCGCTGGCGCAGTATCATCATCACCACGGTGCCTTTTTTTACGCCGTGCGAGGCAAACACATTTGCCGCGCGGTCAGAGAGGCGTTTGATATCGGCAAACGTGAAACGCTTCATATCGCCTGAGTCGTTCGTCCAGACGAGTGCCGTCTTGTCCGGCTGCAGCTTTGCCCACTCGTCCACGATGTCATAGGCGAAGTTGAAGCTTTCGGGCTCGTTGCAGCGGTAGTTGGTGATAAAGTCCTCGTACGAGTCGAATTCGATACGGGGGCAGTATCGGCGCATTAACTCGCTCATAAAAAATTGTCTCCTGTCAGCTTTCTTTGATTACGGTTAAAAATTTGGCCGTGCCGCCCACGGCGGTTTGCGAATGGGGCAGTCTCGGATCAAAGTAGATGCAATCGCCCGCGTTCAGGTCGTTGCTGTTCTTGCCGAGCGTAATACGCACGGTACCCTCCAGCACATAGTTAAACTCCTGCCCGCCGTGCATCACGAGTCCCGCGGGTTCGTCGGGGGAGAGCGTCACGAGCAGCGGTTCCATTTCGCGGTTCTTGAAGTTAAAAGCGATGCTTGAATACTGATAGCCCGGATAACGTTCGATGTCGATGCCGCGGCCCGCGCGCACGATGGAATAGGTGTCCATGCGCGGCTGTTCGCCCGTCAACAGCACCGTCATATCCGTGCCGAGCTGAAACGCGATATCGTACAGCTTGCTGATGGGGATATCGAGCGAGCCCGCTTCGTACTGCGCATAAACCTGCGGCGTTACGCCGATGCACGCTGCGATGTCTTCGGCCTCGATACCGAGGATCTCCCGAAGCTCGCGGATGCGGCTGGATATCTGCTTTAAATTTTCGTTCATGGGAAGCCTCCAATTGGAAATCTTCTGGTTTATGATATTGCAATTTACGCGGCGCGTCAAGTAGCAGGGTATTTATCAAGATTCGTCGGCGACATGTTTTTAATACAATCCGGTTATGATAAAATAAGTGTTGACATTGACGTTACGTCATAGTTTATGATGCGTGTTATGATAGGAGGCGGCGAAAATGGAATACACCGTGGGGCAGCTTGCCAAGCTCGCGGGCGTAACAACGCGCACGCTGCGCTATTACGACCGTATCGGGCTGCTGCAGCCTAAGGCCAAGAGCGGCGCGGGATACCGCGTGTACGGCGAAAAACAGGTAGACCGATTGCAGCAGATACTGTTCTATCGGGAGATGGGCGTGGAGCTGGGCGCGGTTACGCGCATCATGGATGCGCCTTCGTTTGAACAGGCAGAGGCACTGCAAAGCCACCTTAATGCGCTGCAAGCGCGGCGCGCGCGGCTGGATGCGCTGATTGAAACGGTGGAGAGGACGATGGCTGCCCGGAAAGGAGAGATCACCATGACGGATGAAGAGAAGTTCGCGGCGTTTAAACAAGGTATGATCGACGAGAACGAGCGCAAGTACGGCGCGGAGGTGCGCGCGCGCTATGGCGACGACGCGGCGGATGAATCCAACGCGAAGCTTAAGGCGATGTCGAAGGCACAGTACGAGGATACGGAGGCGCTGTCACAAGCGGTCAACGAAGCGCTGCTGGCGGCGTTTGAGACGGGCGACCCGCAGGGGAAACTCGCGCAGAAGGCCTGCGAGCTGCACAAGCAATGGCTCATGCGGTACTGGACGCACTACAGCCCGGAAGCGCATAAGGGCGTTGCGCAGATGTACGTGGACGATGCGCGCTTTACCGCGTACTATGACGCGATCGCGCCGGGGTGCGCGCAGTTTCTGCGCGACGCGATATTCGCGTACTGCAAGTAAATGCGAAGCGCAAAAGAGCCGGGAAGCTGTCCCGGCTCTTTGTATTTTATAAGGTATTTTCCGGCCATACAGTATGTATAAATGAAGGGAGAATTCATTTCGGGTATTGCGCCTGTGCATAAGTGCAAAAGCGCTAATAAAGGGAAAATTTTCATTAGCCAATTGCATTTGTATCGACGGTTATTGTACAATAACACTGCTATGAAAATACAGGGGGTGACTGTTTTGGCCATTATTGATGTTATACAGTTTAACGGCATACCCAACCGGAACTGGCTCGTATATAAGTACCCGGGTGAAAGCTTCGTCTGGGGTACGCAGCTTATCGTCAAGGAAGGGCAGATCGCGGTGTTCGTCAAAGGCGGCAAGGCGCTCGATTATTTTTCCGCAGGAACGCATACGCTTAATGCGCAGAATATACCGCTGCTGCAGGGTATCATCAATATACCGTTCGGCGGGCATACGCCCTTTACGGCAGAGGTTTATTTTATCAACAAGACAGCCAAGCTCGATGTGCTCTGGGGCACGAGCGACCCGATCAGCCTGATCGATCCCAAGTACTCCGTGCGGCTGCGCGTGCGGGCGTTCGGGCAGCTCGGTATTAAACTGACCGATTACCGCGTTTTTTTGACGGAGCTTATCGGTGCTGTGGGTAACAGCCAGGTGGTCAAATACGACCTTGTGGTAAGTTACTTTAAAGGCCTCATCGTCACCAAGGTCAAGTCGATGATCGCCGATATCATCATCAACCAGAAGATATCCGTGCTCGAGATTGCGCCGCGGCTGGAGGAAGTTTCCGGAATGCTGCAGCAGCGCCTGACAAAAGAGTTTGAGCGCTTCGGCATCGAGATCGTCAACTTCTTCCTGTCCTCCGTGAACTTTCCGGATGAGGACTTTGAGACGATCAACAAGATACTCGGCGAGAAAGCCGCTTTTGATATCATCGGGGACAACCGCTACAACGTTAAACGCAGCTTCGACGTGATGGAGACCGCTGCGGGCAACGAAGGCAGCGGGAACCTTGCTGCCGCGGGCATCGGCATCGGGCTGGGCGCGGGCGCGGGCGTCGCGGTGGGGCAGTCCTTCGCGGGTGCGGCGGGCAGCGTCATAAACACGCCGGCAAAGATGTCCGTGTGCAAAAAGTGCGGCGCGGAGAACCTCGAAAACGCGAGGTTCTGTTCGGCCTGCGGCGAGAAGATGGTGCTTTCGCAGGTGAAATGCGTTTGCGGCGCTTGCGTGGACGAGGGAATGAAGTTCTGCCCGATGTGCGGCGTTTCCATGACGCCGGTCACCTGCCCAAACTGCCAGAACGAATGCAGCCCCGGTACGAAGTTCTGCCCGATGTGCGGAACGAAATTCAAGGAGGGTGAAAAATGAACGGCAACAGCTTTACGGCATCCAAGATATTAAGAGCGGCGGCATGCGTGATACTCGATGCGGCGATGATCATCATATTCGTCAAGGTGTTTTCGTTTTTCTCTCTGCTCGCGCCGGTAAGGTCTGTGCTTGCGCTGCTGGTGCTACTGATTGGCCTTGCGGTCGTTAACGTGGTTATCATCGCTCCGGGCGGTATTTATAATAAAATTGGCATAGCGCATTCCGCCGCCATAGGCTTTCTGATGGTGCTGTACGCTGCAGCCGCCAATGTGGTTTCAGTGCTGACGGTCGGGATTCCCTCGCTGGTCTGGTATATCGTCTGGCAGCTCCTGCTGCTGGGGATTTTCATATTGATTTTCGCAGTGATTGTGGCGTCAGCAAAACGGTCGGTTCAGAGCATCTCCGAAAACCAGGCGGAAGCGGCCGCGCGCGGCAGCGTAACGCTCATGCTGTCCGATATGCAGGCAGCGCTGAGCACGCGCGAAGGTGACCCCGCCTTTGCCTCGGTAACGGCGGCGTTCAGGGCAATGAAGGAGCGTATCAACGCTTCTACCCCCTTTGGCCGCATACAGGGCAACAGCGCTGTTGACGAACTTGAAAACAGGATCATGGGGAACTTAAGCCTGCTGCAAAACGAACTTCGCGTGAACCTCTCCACGGAGAACACGGCAAGGCTGCAGGGCGTTATGGAAGACACCCGAAGAATGATCATCAGCCGGGAAACGCTCAGCATCCAGTAACTATACAAAATCATAAGGAGACAGGCCATGAGTACGAAAAATTGTCCTTATTGCGGCGCACCCATAGAGGTTACCGCGCCGGAGTGCCAGTATTGCGGTGCTAAAATACCCGTAACGCCGCCGCAGTATGCCCCGCCGCAGCAGCAATACACGCCGCCGCCATACGCACCGCCGCCGCCATACGGCGCACCGCCGTACGGCTATGTGCCGCCGCAGTACGGCCCGCCACCGTACGACCCGCGTATGAACCCCAAAAGCAAGGTGGCTGCAGGGCTGCTCGCAATATTTTTAGGATGGATTGGTGTGCATAAGTTCTATCTGGGACGAGTGGGAGCGGGCATTGCTTATCTGCTTTTCTTCTGGACGGGCATACCGGCGATCATCGGGCTCGTCGAGGGAATCATCTATCTTGCTTCGTCTGATGAGGATTTCTATTATAAATACGTGAGAAAGTAGGGGAGGAACGAAAATGCCAAAAGAGCAAGCCGATTTTATTGTGAATAAGCCCGTAATGGAGGTGTGGGGATACATGATCACACAGCCTGCTATTGCGGGTATTAAGGTGGACTCCATTGATTATCCGCGCTACCAGATCAGGCTGTCGAAAGGGTTTTCGCTGATGTCGTACGGCGAGATTATTACGATATCGTTCTTTGACGCGGGCGGAGCCACCCGTATCATCGCCGAGTCCAAACCCAAGATGCCCACGCAGCTCATCGACGGCGGCATCAACCGCAAGAACGTGGACAGCATATATCAGTTTATCATGTCGGTATTTAACCGCTGAGTATTTTTACATGAGCCCGAGGGGAATTCCCCAAGGGCTTTTTCAATGGATTGGCACAACCGCTATGTATATACCACAGCCGATGCTTACTTTACACACCCCTGTGCAATTTCATTAGCTGAAATGGATATTAATAAACATATTCAAAAACGCGGCAGTTTCCGACGGGTATGCCTTCGATATCTCTTGGGATTTTTCCCGTATTCTCAAAGCCGCAGGCGGTATGCAGCCCGTGGGAAGCAAGGTTGTCATTGCCGATGACGCTGATAATCGTTTTTGCGCCCAGTGTACGCATGCAGCGCAGCGTCTGTTTCAGCAGGTAACGCGCGAAACCCATTCTTCTATACTCCGGCGAGGTTTCCAACGCCTCAATATACCAACCGGACTCCGACATCTGGATGATACGGAGCGCGGCTATATATTCGCCGTGCTCTTTTACCGCGAATATATAGCGGTCGTCCTGCGTGATAAATTCTTCAATAAAATCGGAGTAGTCCTGCAAAAGCGCAGCGCGGGCATACTCATCCGAGTCGTATCTTCCTTCATATTGTTTTTTATAGATTTCTCCGGTACTTTGCGCGTATACGCATAGCAGCGCAGCAATCGTTTTTTCGTCGCAGCATTGAATCGAACAAAATTCCATTAAAACGCCTCATAATTTTGAAAATAACACTAATATCATTATATCATAAAAGAAGAGCGCGAACGCTCTTCAGTTAAAGTGGTGGATGGCATCACGTTACGTCTTACCCGTGGGCATATTATCCTCAGCGTACTGTATCATCTTTTTTACCATATTTCCGCCGACTCTGCCTGCGTCTCTCGAGGTTATGTCGCCGTTATACCCTTTTTGCAGGTTAACGCCGACTTCATTTGCAACTTCGTATTTCATTTGATTCATCGCATCGTTTCCGCGGGAATTCCGGTTTTTGTTTGCCAATTTTCACACCTCCTTCTGATATTATTTTTCCCCGCGCGAAACAAAAAAGCGCTGTCAATAGATTACGGAGAAACTTATCTTGGAATAAAATTCAAAAAATAATTGATGGGGGTTATTACGGCTATGTAGGGCGGTCTTCGCCGCCCAGAGGCTTACATCTTTGTGTCAGAAGCCAAAACCACCGCAGCCGCAGCCGCGCCAGCAGGGATTCACGAAACAGCAGCATCTGCATATCGGTCTGCAACATCCCCATCTGCAACACATGATCGATCACCTCCCGCTTTATCATATGTGAGCGGGTTCAGTGAATGTGCGCATATAGTTACATGTATTTGACGGTCAGCAGCCACAGAAAAAGCGGTCGCGGAAACTAACGTATCCGCCGCACGGACCGTCTCCATACCCGCCAAGCGGGTTGCATGCATCGCAATTGCACCATCTGAACCCGCAGCAGCAGTTGTTGCAGCCACAGCAACTTTCGCAGCCGCAGCTATTAAAGCCGCAGGCATGATTACAGCCGCAGCAATTATTGAAACCGCAGCCATCGTTACATCCGCAGCCGACAGGGAAACCGCCGCCGCAGGCGTTCCACGGGCCAACGCTGCAGCAGGTATTGCAGCCGCAGCGGCCAAGGCCGCAGCCGCACCCGCTTTTGCCAAACAATCCGGAAAACAATTCGGAAAGCAATATCTTCACCCCCCTGTTATCATGTATATTCACACGGCGCAAAGCGGTTATTATTCCACCCAAAAAGCTGGAACCGGCGCAGATTGGTGACGGAGCCCCCTGCAGGGATATATGCAATGAAACTGTTGTGGGCTTTCGAATAGAAACATGCCTTTTTGCAGGGCCGCTCCTGAGAAAGGCAAAATAAAGACGGGTAATGAACATAAAAACCGCTGGCAAACGAAGTTTGTCAGCGGCCAGAGCCGGGGTGACCCAGCGGATAATTTGAAATATCAGAACTCTGAAAAGTCGTTGATCGCGTACTTTGGCTTGGCCGCAAGCAGCGCTTCGGTATCGCCATATCCCCGCAGCATGGCACAGGCGTCCGCGCCCGCCGCCGATGCGTAGCGCACATCCGTTGCGGCGTCGCCCACCATCAGCGTATCCTCCGGTTTCACGCCGTACTTTTGCATCAACAATAGCAGCGTTTCGGGGTCGGGCTTGCGGCGTTCCGTATCTTCAAAGGCGATCACATCGTCGAAGAGCATATCGATCTTCAACGCGGAAAGTATCTTGCGTGTCGGTTCTTTGGCTTTCATGGTCACAAGCGCGATTAGAGCACCTTGCGCAAAGAGGCGGGCGAGCAGTTCCGGCACCCCCGGGTACGCTATTACATGATCTGCGCAGATTTTCTCGTATATTGAAAAAAAGCGCGGCAACAACGGTTTTATCGCTTCGCCTTCCAGCCCTGTCAGCAGCTGCAGCGCTTTTTCTGCGCCGCCGCCTACCGCTGCTGTAATCTGCGCAAGGCTGGGCTTCAAAAAGCCCGCTTCCTCAACCACGGCCGAAAACGCGCGGGCGAGGTCTTCCCGCGTGTCGGCGATGGTGCCGTCCAGATCGAATACATAAAGCCTGTATCTTTTGTCAATACCCATATGATGTCACTTTCCATTCAATAACAGCGTTATAACTGCTCTCGGGTAAACTTGCAGGGGCATTGCTCTTCTCTACAGTTCTCTGGGCGCGAGGCCCAGTTTCTTGTTTATCTTTCGCATCATGCGTTCCGCCACGCGCTGCGCCTGCTCCGCGCCTCTTTGTATTACTTCGCTGAGGTACGCTTTGTCGGAACGAATTTTCTCATACCGCTGCTGCAACGGCGCAAGTTCCTCGCAGACTGCGTCCGCCGTGCGGCTTTTGAGCGCGCCGTAGCCCTGGGCAATAAACTCCGCCTCGATCTGCTCCATGGTTTTTCCGGTGACGGCGCTGTAGATCGACATGAGGTTGGATACGCCCGGCTTATCCTCCGAGAAGCGCACCTGCCCGTCCGAATCCGTCACGGCGCGCTTGAACTTGCGCTGCACCGCATCGGGTTTGTCGAGCAGCGAAACATACGCGTTTTCGTTGTCGTCCGATTTGCTCATCTTGGCGTTCGGATCGGAAAGGCTCATCACGCGCGCGCCAGCCTTGGGGATGTAGGCCTCCGGCACGGTAAATACGTCGCCGAAGAGGTTGTTGAACCGTATCGCGATATCGCGCGTAATCTCAAGATGCTGCTTCTGATCCGCGCCGACGGGTACGAGGTCCGCCGAGTAGAGCAGTATATCCGCCGCCATCAGCACCGGATAGGTAAAGAGCCCCGCGTTGATGTTATCGGCATGGCGTTCGCTTTTCTCCTTGAACTGCGTCATGCGCGAAAGCTCGCCGATATAGGTATAGCAGCTTAATATCCATGCGAGCTCGCTGTGGCACGGTACGTGCGACTGGAAATAGATGATGTTCTTCTCCGGGTCGAGCCCCGCCGCGAGCAGCAGTGAAAGCGTATCGAGACAGCGCTTTTTAAACTCCGCCGCGTCTTGCCGCACCGTGAGCGCGTGCAGATCGACCACGCAGTAATAGCAGTTGTATCCGTCCTGCAGTTTTACCCAGTTCTTGATCGCGCCTAAGTAATTGCCGATCGTGAGTACGCCCGAGGGCTGCACGCCGGAGAATATCGTTTTCTTGTCCTGTTGCATATTCATTCCTCCAAAAGGGTATCAATCCCGATTACCTCAAAGCGTCCGTCGCCGTAAAGAAATTCTGAGATGTCCAGCAGCCCCTGTTTTGCGGCACTTTCACTGACTGCGGCCAGTGCGAACGTGAGCCGCGCGCGCTGCCACTTGTCGTTGTCTCCGCTCTCCACGATTGATACGTTGAAGCGCGAACGGCAGCGTTCCTTCACGCTGCGCACAACCATGCGTTTGTCCTTAAGGCTCTGTGCGCCGGGGATTGACAGTACCGCTTCAAACACCGCCGCATGTATGGCTACAGCACCTTCAGTACGGCGTCCGCCATGCCGGAGATGCCGGTGACCGCACTATGCCGGATCGGCAGGCTTTCAAGCTCCGTAATCTGCCGCGGGATCGCGGTTCCCGTCAGTTCGCTGAGATGTTTCGCGGCCTCAAACGGGGATTGCGGAGAATCCTTCCCGAGCGAAGAGAGCACGTCGGCGGGGAATTTATACGGCGAAGCGGTCGATACGACCACCGTATTGGTTTTGTCTCCTAACGCCCTGTATTTTTCGCATACGCCGAGCGCCACTGCGGTGTGCGTATCGGCAAGGTATCCGTTTTGCTCAAACGTGCGGCGGATTGCACAGCGGGTTTCGTCTTCGCTGCACCAGCCCGCCCAGAAATCCGCCTCCAGCGCACGCTGCGCGGCTTCGCCGATGTCGTAGTGCCCCGCTGTTTTAAGCTGTGCCATCATGCCGCGCACGGCAGATTCGTCACGCCCGGTAAGCTCAAACAGCAGCCGTTCGAGGTTGCTCGAAATGAGTATGTCCATCGAGGGTGACATCGTCTTATAGAAGGGACGTTCCAGAGAATATTCGCCGCGGCGGAAGAAATCTGTCAGCACGTTGTTTTGGTTGGACGCGCAGATGAGCTTTGCTATGGGAAGCCCCATGCGTTTTGCGTAATACGCCGCAAGTATGTTGCCGAAGTTACCCGTGGGCACGACGAAGTTGATTTTTTCGCCTTCGGCGATGTCGCCGCGGCTTAAAAGCTGCACGTATGCCCAGACGTAATACGCGATTTGCGGCGCGAGGCGCCCGAAGTTGATCGAGTTGGCGGAGGAGAGGCTGTATCCCTTCTCCGCTGCCCTGGCGGCAAACTCCGCATCGGCGAATATCGCCTTGACGCCGGTTTGCGCGTCGTCAAAGTTGCCGCATACTGCCGCCACGTGCGTGTTGCCCCCGCGCTGAGTGGTCATTTGCAGCTTTTGCATATCGGATACGCCTTCGTTAGGGTAGAATACGAATATCTTGGTGTGCGGCACGTCGCAGAAGCCTTCCAGCGCGGCTTTACCAGTATCGCCTGAGGTCGCGACGAGTATCAGCACGTCCTTGCCCTGCTGCTTTTGCATTGCTGCCGTCATCAAACGCGGCAGTACGGAAAGCGCCATATCTTTAAACGCAAGCGTAGGCCCGTGCGAAAGCTCCATCACGTACTGTCCTTCGGCGATGCGCTTCACTGGCGCGACCGCCGGGTCGTCAAAGCTTTCGTACGCCGCTTTAGTGAGGGCGCCCATAGCAGGCATTCCCTCAAAGAAAAGCGACAGCACGTGCGCGCAGAGCGCATCGTAGCGCAGCGGCCGCAGCGCATGAATATCGCCCAGCGCCGGAAACGACGACGGTACGTAAAGCCCGCCGTC
Source organism: uncultured Christensenellaceae bacterium (assembly GCA_964561895.1). Classification (GTDB taxonomy): domain Bacteria; phylum Bacillota; class Clostridia; order Christensenellales; family SZUA-584; genus JAEWCC01. The sequence continues at coordinate 11,093 of CAZLRM010000027.1, forward strand.
CGGCGCGATGCCGCGCAGCACCGCGCTGAGTGATTCCGCGGTTTCGTTTTTATTTCTTGTGCTGATCAGTTCCATGGCTTATCCTCGTAAAAAAACCTGCGTTGCAGCGTATCCGGCTACTCAATCGCTTTACTCCGAAGAGGTTCCCCTTCGATTGAGTACCGGAGCCGCGCAGAGCAGGTGGTGTATACGGATTATTTACTCTTCGATGTACTTTTTAAGGAACTCCGGTGGTTCTTCGTTGCCGCTGATCACGATATACGCGCTGATGTCTGAGAACAGATTGTCGAATTTTTTAAGCAGCGCATCGAGTTCGTCATCATGGCCGCCAACCATTTTTCTTATGCCGTCAATATAAATAGAGGAGATGTCGAAATCTCCGGAAAGTATACCGCACACAAAGCCGTAAAGCTTGTCGATGTTGTCGATGCCATAGTCGCCGGTGTTGATGAAGCGAATCTCGTGCTGCAGGTCATACATGCAGCGGTTGTCGTCGTCGAGGTAGACCAGATTACCGGCAGCTTTGGAGACCTCGGCGTTGGCCATATCGAGCAGTTTCTTGGATTTACCGCTGCCCTTCTTCCCGTATATCAATCGTATCATCGGGCATCACTCCTTTACTCTTTTTTATTATTATACAATGGCTTCCTGCATTAATCTATACCCAAATCACGTAAAAATAAAGAGATAGGCTTGTCATATAAAAAAAGCGCTCCGATCTGTCGAGCGGAGCGCCGCCGGTTTATTTTTCAATGAGCGATTGGCCTGTCATCTCCGCGGGAACAGGCAGCCCGATAAGCTCAAGCATCGTGGGCGCGATATCGGCGAGTATGCCGCCTTTGCGCAGCTTTGCGTTTTTAAAGCGATTGCTCACAAGTATGAAAGGCACTTCGTCGGTCGTGTGCGCCGTAAACGGCTTGCTGTCCTCGTCCAGCATTTTTTCGGAGTTGCCATGATCTGCGGTGACCATGACCTCGCCGCCCATACGCTGTATCGCGCTGACTACCTTTTGGGCGCATTCATCGACCGCAGACACCGCTTTAACCGCCGCCTCCAGCATGCCCGTGTGGCCTACCATGTCGGGGTTCGCAAAGTTTAGAATCATTACGTCGTACTCGCCTGACTCGATGTGTCTTACCGCTTCGTCGGCCACCTCATAGGCGCTCATTTCAGGTTTCAAATCGTATGTCGCCACTTTGGGCGAAGGGATCAGAAAACGGTCCTCGCCTTCGTTCGGTTTTTCCACGCCGCCGTTGAAGAAGAACGTGACATGCGCATACTTCTCCGTCTCCGCGATGCGGAACTGCTTAAGGCCGTTTTTGGCAAGGTATTCGCCCAGCGTATTGGAAAGCGAATCGGGCTTGTAGGCAACAGACACGTGCGAGAACGTCTTGTCGTACTGCGTCATGCACACGTAGTGCACCGGAAAGTAATTGCGCGAAAAGCCGTCAAAATCCGGTTCCGTAAATGCGCGCGTGATTTCCCGCGCGCGGTCGGGGCGGAAGTTGAAAAATATGATGGAATCGCCGCTGCCGATCGTCGCGACGGGTTTTCCGCCCTCCGTAACGATTGTGGGCAGCACGAATTCGTCCATATCGCCGTTGTCGTAGCTTTGCTGCATGGCCTGCGCGGCCGAAGATGCCGTGACGCCTTCGCCCTTGACCATCGCGTCGTACGCCTTGACGACGCGTTCGAACCGGTTGTCGCGGTCCATCGCATAATAACGGCCCATCACCGTTGCGATTTTACCGATGCCGATGGCTTTCATCTCGGCTTCGAGCTGCTCGATATAGCCTTTGCCGCTATCGGGCGGCACATCGCGTCCGTCCATGAAACAGTGCACGTATACCTGCGGCAGGCCCTGCTGTTTGGCAAGGCGAAGCAGCGCGTAAAGATGCTCTAAGTGACTGTGTACGCCGCCGTCGGAAACGAGGCCGTAAGTATGCAGCTTTGTGCCGTTCTTTTTTGCATGATCCATCGCGCGGAGGAACTCTT
>CAZLRM010000028.1:0-13084 GCA_964561895.1 uncultured Christensenellaceae bacterium
TATTAGCTCAGTTGGTAGAGCACCTGACTCTTAATCAGGGTGTCCGGGGTTCGAGCCCCCGATCACCCACCATGGTAAAAAGGTCTTCGAAAGAAGGCTTTTTTTCATTGCTGCGATCATTAAATATATATGCTTTATTGCCGGATAGAAGATGATGGGTATTCAATGAGGAGACGGGTTCATCAAATGTTGATTTTAGGAAGGGGTTCGTTTTTTTACCCATTAGAAATATGATATTAATCAGAAATCAAAGAATACCCGTGAAACAGCGAAGAATAATCGACGAACAGTAAGATTATCTGCGGCAAGAAGGCATATCAAGGTTTGATATCATCATTCCACAGGTAATATAATGTGCTCTATGCGATCTTAGACAACATGCAGGAGGCAGAAGAATTGATGTTAAACCAGATACAACAAAAAGCGCTGAAAAAGCTGAAAGAGATTGATCAGGGATTACCAGAGGGAGTTTCCTTAACGTTTGCAGTGGATAATTTAATGCAGTTACTGGATGAAACAGAGCGGGAACAATATATCAGAGCGATTCATTCGCTGATCATAGCCGGGTATCTCATGAGCCACACAAACAGGCAGACCGATTGCGGCGTACCGTATTGGCTGGAGCTTACCAAGAGGGGCCGGAATTATTCTAATGTGATGAGCGCATAGATTTGTAGAGATAAAGCGAAAGTAAAAATAACGGAAAGGCTTTACTCACAAGCCATATTACTGTAAAATATAACCGGATATTCTTCAGAATAAATTGCGAGAGGGGTACTGCCATGAAAAAAGCAAATTTCATATTTGCTATTTTACTGCTCATCGTGCTGGTAGTGTGTAACGGATGTGACGGCGCGAGTAATAATGGTGGGGCAAAGGATACGCAAGAGCCTGTATCCGAAACGCAGGACTCAGCGACGCAGCAGATTACGGCGTCACAGGCGTCCGAGACTAACGAAGGCGGCACGGCAACGCTGATAGAACCTGAACAGCTCATCTCCCAAGAGGAAGCAGAGACAATCCTTGGAGTACCTGTTGAAGCAAAAAAGTCTGAACAAGCGGAAGTAGGGGAAAAACTGTGCTTTTACAGCGAAGCCGGAAATGATGCGGGCTTATTTTTACAGATAAGTATTACACAGCAGGCGTTCATGCCGGAAGGAAGCCCTAACACGCCCGAATCCATATATAATACCAACAAGGAAGCATTCGGCGGCGATGAGGCAGTGGCCGAAGGGGCGGGAGATGAAACGATACTCATTACGGGCGGCTATTGGATACTGTGCGACGGGTATTTGATCAAGGTTTCAGCCGGCGATATAGACGATCCCAAGACGATTATGCTGTTGAATGTAGCCAGTGAAACTGCCGTGGACAATCTTAAAGTGTTAATTGGTGCTGAGGAATAAAATTCGTTTACGATTAGTTATATTGCATTAGGATTGACGAAAAGCCGCATGAATTCGCGGCTTTTTTAGTGCAAGAGACCAAGGGAGGCGACAATTATGCACTGACCGCGAACGGCTACGCGCAGCCGGGCTTGCGGATCGCCGCGGAGTACGGTATCAGGAATTCGCGGATGCCGCTTGAATACGGCGCAAGGTCGTACTGCTGATAATATACCATCATACCTTCCGCGGTCAGATAAAAATTCTGCGGGCGGAAATGGATCACGGCGTTTCTGTGATAATCGTCAAAATAATATTCACCATCACCGATCTGCGATTCAATCTGACGGATTACGTGTTCAATGACGTATTCACGGCAGCGCGCAGGCAGCGCGCAAAGCGCGGACAGCCGTATGCGCGCGCAGGCAGCCAAATCCCATGTATCGGAAGTGCGCGCTGTGCTGCCGTGAGCGCCTCCCGTATATTCATATCGGTCGAAGTACAGGCTAAGCACGCACTCTTCGTTAAACGTGACCGCATACTCGGTCACGGCTTCAAAGACACGCACGGGTGCGCCGGTTTGCTTATCCTCTTCGTATTGCTCTTTAGCCTGCTGGAATAACGCCTCGCGGCAGTGGTGGGCGTACGCGGTCGCTGCGGACGCATAATGCTGGTTGATGCATCCCACCGGAAAAGTGTCAGAAAAAAACTGCGGGTATTTGACGCTGCAGCGCAGCAGCAGTGTATCGTGAAAAAAGAGTTCTTCGCTGATTTCAAAGGTTTTATACTCAACACCTTGAACCATTGTCTTATCCTCCAACAAAGTTTATTTATAAACGAAGCCGTATCATGATCCGCACATACAAAAAAGCGCTTTGGGAAATAGTAACCACAAATAGGTTAGGGAGGCTCAGTATGCACGCAATGCTCAAAGGCGCGATCAGCTTCGGGCTTGTCAATATCCCAATTAAAATGTATGCCGCTACGGAGGAGAAAGATGTCCGTTTCCGCTCACTGCATAAAAAATGCCATACACCCGTCAAGTACAAAAAGATTTGCCCGCTCTGCGGCGAAGAAGTCGGACAGGACGAAATTGTGCGCGGATTTGAATACGAGCCGGGAAAGTTTGTGATCATCACGGACGAAGATATAGAGTCAGTGAAAGAGCAGGTGCAGGAAAAAACCATCGAAATTATCGATTTCGTTCGATTGGAGGAGATCGATCCCATATACTATGTTAAAACGTATTATCTCGCGCCGCAGGCCGAAGCTGCGTCCAGCGCGACAGCTTTTGTACTGCTGCGTGAGGCCATGCGCACCTCAGGGCGCACCGCCGTGGCGAAGCTAGCGATGCGCGACCAGCAGTCGCTGTGCGTGCTGCGGATATACGGCAGCGCGATATTGCTCGAGACGATTTTTTACCCGGATCAAATACGGCCGTTATCCGAAGTACCCGCGCTGCCGCAGGCGCAGGCAACGGATGAGAAACAGATGGATATCGCACAGCGGCTGATCGACAGCCTGACCGATCAGTTTAATCCGGCTAAATATACCGACGATTACCGCAAAGCGCTTCAAACGCTGATCGAAGCCAGAATTGAAGGTCGGCAGGTGGTGATGCAGCCGCAGGCAAAGGAAAGCAACGTGATCGATTTAATGGAAGCGCTCAAAGCGAGCTTGAAAAAGGCGGAGAACGAGGTTTCGGCATCCGTGCCGGGTGTGCAGGCGAAATGATAGAATGCATGGAACCCATACCGCTGCCCAATATCAAGAACGAAAATGGATTTATCTATCAGGTGAAATGGGACGGTATCCGCGGCATTGCCGTGATTGAGAATGAAAGCCTAAGGTTGTACAACAAGAACGGGATTGAATGCACAGAAAAGTATCCGGAATTCAAATCGCTGCCGCAGAGCATAGCGGCACAGCAGGCGGTGCTGGATGGCGAGATCGTGGCGATGGAGGGCGGGAAACCTTCGTTTTATCGCGTGCTGCGGCGCAGCCTGTCCAAGGGCGCGTCCAACGCACCGTGTTTTCCGGTGGACTATATCGTTTTTGATCTGCTGTTTCTGAACCACCGCGATATCCGGCCATTGCCTCTGGAGGAAAGGCAGCGCATGCTGCATAGGTGCTTTTCTCGCAGCGCTGCCGCGATACCGGCAGACAGCTTTGAAGACGGAGAAGCGCTGTTTGAACTCATGAAGCAAAAAAGCATGGAGGGTATCGTATCCAAAAGAATGTCAAGCCGGTATGCCGCGGGTAAACGCCATTCGGACTGGTTTAAGATCAAAGTCATTAAGAAGCTGCTCTGCGCCGTTACCGGCGTCAACTATAAAAACGGCTTACCGGCCTCGTTCTCGCTTGGCGTGTACCGCGACGGCGTACTGACACCGGTGGGAAGCGTCGGGTCGGGAGTAAAAGCTGAGGATTTAAGAACGCTAGAAAAACAGATGAAGCCGGGCGGAATGCCGATCATCACATGCTGGGTCAAATTCTCCGAGTGGACGTCGGCAGGTACGCTGCGAAGCCCTGTCATGCTGGGCTTTTCAGCCGAATCGCCGGACAAAGCGGCGGGAGAGGAGCAAAGCCTTTGATTGATCGCAAGGGCCGGCTGACGCTGAGCAATCCCGAAAAGCTGCTGTTCCCCGAGGCGGGAATCACCAAACTGGATTACATCAGCACACTGATCGACATTTCGCCGTATCTGCTCAAATATACTTCCGGCAGAATACTGACCGCGATACGTTTTCCTAACGGCATTCATGAGGATTCATTCTATCAGAAACATCTGCCGCAAAATGCGCCCGCATGGGTGCAAACGATTGAAAAGGACAAAGAGCGGTTTATCAACCTGAACCGCACAGATACGCTTTCGTGGCTGGGCAACCTCGCTGCAATCGAATTTCATACGCCCTTCTGCACCGCAGAGGAAGGGCTGCTGCGCGCGCTCGTATTCGATCTCGATCCTTCGGAAGGGCAGACATTCGCTGATGCTGCGGAGTGTGCGCTGGTGATCAACGATACGCTTAAAAGCCTCGGCATACTTAGCCTCGTCAAAACGTCGGGCGCGTCCGGGCTTCAGGTCTATATACCGACCGCTCCCATCAGCTTTGAGCAGGGACGGCGCATAAACGAATTCTTCGCTAAATATTTTGCCGCGAAGCACCCCGAAAAGATCACTATTGAACGGCTCGTGAAGAACCGCGGGAGAAAACTGTATTTCGATTATCTGCAGATGGGGCAAGGGAAAAGCATCATTACCGCTTACTCGCCCCGGGCGGTGAAGTGCGCTGCCATTTCGATGCCTGTGGAGTGGAAGGAACTCGAGCAAGGTATATCGCCGTGCGATTTTACGCTGCATAACGCGGTGGAACGCCTTAATAATAAAGGCGATATCTTTGAACAGGTGCTTGCGGGAAGCAAGAACGAGCCGCTAGAAGAGCTAACCCGCCGCGCGGGGCTATAGGTCTGCGGTGAGATCTCGCAGGGAATTATGCTATACTTTTTGTTTGCGCTATGATAATATAATAAAAAACAAACGAGGTTAGATAGATGAAAATCGTAAAAAGGTTTTTATTGATCATAGCCATTGTGATACTCGTAATGGCATCGGGCGTTCAGGTGGCGCTCGGCGAACCCACCCCGACCGCTCCTGCGTCTACCCCGACGTCCACGCCGGCGGAATCAGAATCGAGTGAAACGACGGATACGGAAAACGCTCCGGCTGATGCGGAGGCAAGCTTTGCGACGCTGAAATCACAAAGCATGGGGGAAAACGTGATGCGGCTTCAACTGCGTCTGCGGCAGCTCGGATATTTTAACTACCGTGCAACCGGTCTGTATTACGGCATGACGGAAAAGGCGGTTAAGCAATATCAGGAACAAAACGATTTATCCGCAGACGGACAGGCCGGCCAGATGACCTTCGAAGACATGTTCACTGTGGACGCAATCAGAAAACCGCTTGGCAAATCGGTGATCGCGGTATCGGGGCCGGGTATGGTGCTCGATACGCCGGTAAACGGCGAGCTTTCCACCTGGGATGAAATCAACGCGAAGTTTTCGGAAGGCATGACGGTCACTGTGACCGATTATAATACCGGTAAAACCTACGATGTCAAAAGAACGGGCGGGGTCAATCATGCGGATGTGGAATCGGTGGATTCGGCAAACTACGATAAATTCATCGATTGTTTAGGCGGAGAAGGGCCGATATGGGAGAAGCGCTCCGTACTCGTATCGATCGGCGGAGTGCAGTACGCGGGTTCCATCTTCGGAAATCCGGGCGGCAAGGATTCCGTTGAAGATAATAAAATGGACGGCCATACAGAGATATATTTCTATGGCAGCACATCCGATATTTTAGGTTTTACCGACCGGTATCATAACGACAAGGTGTTAACCGCCTCCGGCGCGCAATAGGCCATACAAATTAATCAACACTCCACAGATACTTGCGAGAGGTTCAAATGATGAACCCCGTTGTATGGATGTGGAAATATATGCTGCAGACTCCCGAACTGAAACATGTCTTCCGATGGATCGGCCCGCCAGTGGCAGACCAATGAACTGAGAAAGGCAATAATAAGTAAGGGAATGCACATCAAAATCGCCGGCAAACGAAGTTCGTCAGCGGCCAGAACCTTCCGCTACGGAAGGTTTTTTATATTCTACCGACCATTGTGATAAACATTCACTTACAATCATATACTTTAATCATGAACGAACCGATAAACACAGGCTGGAGAAATATACTGGGATGCTGCCTTCCGGAGCATATATTTGAAGCTTTGCGCGCAGTAGATGCGGGTATATCGCAGCGAATTGAGGAGATACGGCTGAGAACCGGCAGGCCGCTGATGGTTTATACGAGTGATAAGGGATACTGCGTCGGCGCGGGCGGGCGGCTTTTTGATGCCGATGGCATCACGGTTACCTCAGACGATATGGAGCAAACCTTCAGCGCCATTACGGGGAAATCCGCATACGCTTACGAAAACGAGCTGAAGCAGGGTTTCCTGACGCTGTCCGGCGGTATACGGGCTGGATTTGCGGGCAGTGCGGTAAGCGCAGGCGGAGCAATCAAAACCTATCGAGGTATTAGCGGCGTAAATTTCCGTATTCCGTGTTATACGTCAGGTATATGTATGAAACTGCTGCCGTATATATCAGAACACGGGCTGCTCAAAAACACGCTGATATTGTCCGCTCCCAAGCTTGGCAAAACGACGCTCGCGCGGGACATCGCGCGCAGCGCGGGAAGCGGTTTTGGGCTGATCCGCAGCAAGGTCTCCGTAATTGATGAAAGGCAGGAGCTTGCGGCCGCGGAATACGGGGAACCGCTTTTTGACGTCGGTACGGAAACGGACGTGATATCAAACGTCGCAAAAGCGGAGGGCGTTTTCATGGCGCTGAGGGCGCTGTCGCCGGATGTAATCGTTACGGATGAGATCGGCAGGAGCGAGGACCTCACAGCGCTGAGGGAGGTTGCAAATACAGGTGTCGTGATGGTCACAACGGCGCACGCGCCCGATCTTAACAGCTTGCTGGAGAGGCTTTTTTTTAAAAAAGTGTTCGAAGAAGGCATGTTTGACGCGTACGTAGCGCTCTCGGCGACGCTTGGAAGAATCACCGTTGAGCAGGTTTATGACGCGTGCGGACAAGGTATGCTGGACAATCCGATGCGGCTGGAGGCGGTATGAACCTGATATTGTGTATCGGCATCGTAATACTATGCGGTTATATCGGGCAGCAGCTCGCGAAGCGCGCAGTGCAGCGGCTGGCATTCTTCCGTGAATATGAATCCGCTGTGGTCAGCCTGACGGACAGCGTAACCGGTATGAACCTGGAACTCAAGCGCGCGCTGGAGGCGCAATGCGGCGATACGATACAGCCCATCATGAGGGACTGCGCGCGCAGTCTTAAAGCGGCGCCGCAGAAAAGATTTGCGGCAATATGGCGGGAAAGCATGGAACGTCACACGCAGAAGCTGTGCAGCCTTACCAAAGAAGATGTGCGCATCTTACTGGACGCGGGAGAGGCGGTTGATGCGCTGTGCAGAAATCCGAGCAAAAAGCAGGCGGAAGGATATCTGAAACGGCTGGGAACATATATCGCTGAGATGGAGATCGATAAGCGAAAGAAATGCAGGCTTTACAATGCCGGCGGGCTGCTTTTGGGGTTGTTTATTGCACTGCTTGTGATTTAAGGAGCCGTTGATCAGTTCGGTTACATCATTTATTCAGCGGTTCTAAAGAGGAGGGAAAATTTTGGCCATAGATCTGGTATTCAAGATCGCTGCCATCGGTATACTCATCGCGGTTTTAAACCAGTTGCTCGTACGCGCGGGCAGGGAGGACATCGCGACGCTTACGACGATTGCGGGGCTGATCATCGTGCTGCTGATGGTAGTCGATCTCATCAGCAACCTGTTTGACAGCGTCAAACAGATATTCGGGCTGTACTGATGGAGATTGTGCAGATCGCCGCATTGGGGCTCATCGCGGGTGTGCTCGTCGTGATGATTCGGCAAAAGCAGCCGGAGCTTGCGATGCAGGTCAGTATCGTCGCCGGATTGATTATATTGATCTATGTGCTCGATTATCTCGCTACGGCGGTGGAATATGTCCGCGATGTGATCGCCAATTACGACATACCGTATGAAAGTATTGCAATTGTACTAAAGATCATCGGTATCGCGTATATTTGCGAATTCGCCGTACAGATATTGAAGGACACCGGGGAGACCTCGCTGTCATCCAAGGTGGAACTTGCCGGGCGCGTACTCATCATTGTGCTGTCTCTGCCCATTATCACGTCGTTCATGAATATGGTGATCGGAATGCTGGGCTGACTTATGAAAATACGATGGATCGCGCTGGCATTGCTGGTATGCCTCATAGCATTCCCGGCAACCGTACATGCGCAGAATGAAACCACGCCGGAACAAGCAAGCGAAGAAGATATCGACGATGAGATTGCGGACGAGATCGAAGATAATATTCAAAGTGCGCTTTCCGCTGCCGATCTCCACAAACTTGAGGAATACTATAACGATTATGCGCAAACGCTGCAGCCCATCACGGGCGGCAGGGATTTCAAATCGTTTTTGATCATGCTGGCCGAAGGCGGGGCCGATTTCGATATGTCCGATATATTCTCGATGGTTTTCAGCGCGATGTTTGACGGTGTAACAAAAAGCATACCCGCTGTTATACAGATCATCGTAATCGGGCTGCTGTTCAGCGTAATCGCGCACTTCAAGCCCACGTTTGGCGAAGCGGGCGTCAGTAAGGCCGCACAGACTGCGCAGTTCGTCATCGTGGGAACGATCACCATCGGAGTATTGACCTACGCGTTCAGCATCGGTGTTTCCGCGATAGAATCGATGACGTCATTCACGAAGGAACTGTTTCCGCTGCTGATTGCGCTGCTGACCGCGCTCGGCGGTATCACGTGCGCGTCCATACTAAGCCCCGCTACGGTGTTTTTAACGACGGGAATATCGGTGTTCTTCAGCGACTTCATACTGCCGCTCATTATCGTGCTTACCGTGTTTACACTCGTGAACAGCTTTTCCTCCTCGGTGAAGCTTTCGGGCTTCTGCTCACTGATCAAGAGCGTCATCAAATGGTCGATCGGCATATGCTCCACGGTATTCATAGGTATCATCAGTTTGCAGGGGCTGCTCGGTTCCACATTCGACGGATTGTCCATCAAGACGGCAAAATACGCGATCGACAAGTTCGTGCCCATCATCGGCGGTATGGTTTCGGGTTCTGTGGAGGTGCTGATATCCAGCTCGCTGCTTATCAAAAATGCCGTGGGCATCGCAGGGATACTCATCATTGCGGGTATCGTTATCGCACCCGCATTTGCGATACTGGCTCATTACTTTTTGTTCAAGCTGTCTGCCGCAGTGCTAGAACCCGCCGCGGGGGAGAAAATGGGGCAATTGATGCAGGGCGCGGCGGATGTGATACTGATGCTGTTCATTGCCGTACTCGCATGCGCAGTAATGTTCTTTATCACCATCGCCGTGATTATCGGCGCCGGTAACTCTAATGTAATGCTGAGGTGACGAATGAAAGGGATCATATCCTCATGGGCCGTTGCGGTGACGGCTGCCATACTGCTGAGCGCTATTATCAGTTCGCTGCTGCCGGAAACCAGCATAAAAAAATATATCAGCATCGTGCTGGGCGTGGTCGTGACGATAATCGTGCTCTCGCCGCTGATCGCGCTGTTTTCGGATAAGGATATCACGCAGGAAATCAACCAAACGCTGCACGCTGTTGAAAGCGCGCAAACATACGAATATGACAGCTCCTTGTACAAAGATTATATTTACAAACTGTACGAGGCATATATAGAGGATGAGTAAAATAAATATGGTGATGAAAGGGACAGGTGAGTTTTCCATGAACGCTTCTGAAGAAAAAGAGTCGCGTATGGAGCTAAAAGCAGACGTAAAAGGCAAAGGCGGGTTATTGGCCGGGTATATGAAGCTGGATACAAAAAAGAAGATACAATACGCGGCGATTATTTTGGTCGTCATCGTGATACTGGCGATCTATTTCGCTTCCTCGGCGGGCGGCGGAAAGAAAACAGAAGAAAACAACACATCAGGAAGCACCACGGTTTCATCATCCGAGGGAGACGGCGTCGCGATGCAGCTTCAGGAAACGCTGTCCGCTATCAAAGACGCAGGACACGTAAAGGTGATGATCACCTATGAATCGTCGGGGGAAATCGTGCCCGCGATCAGCGTCGATAAACAGATTTCCACCACAACAGACGAGGGGGAGGATGGCAAAAGCACGACTAACTCGGAGAATACGCAAAACGAGGTGGTCACGATAAACGGCAGCAATGGCAGCGAAGCGCTGGTGTTAAAGGAGAACAGTCCGAAAATAAAAGGCGTCATCGTGGTGGCGGAAGGTGCGGATGATATCGGTGTCAGGCTTAATCTTATAAGCGCGGTGCAGACGATACTCGATATCAGCCCGGATCAGGTCAACGTGTATAAAATGAATATAGAATAAAGGGAAGTGGAACAATGAAAAATAAAAAAGCGGGCAAATATTTATTGCTGGCAGGTCTTATCATCGTATTGGTCGCTGTGGGATACATCAACTATATCATCAGCAGCGGCGCGGATCAGCCGCAGGCTGCGCAGGCATCCCCGTCCGAAGTAGAAGGCGCGATGCAGGCGGACGACCTCGCAGCGATGGCGGGCGTCACCGACTTTACGGCGTTCAAGCAGGAGCGCGAGAGCAAACGCGAAACCGAGGTCGCGATGCTCGACAGCATTATCGGAAACGAGAAAAGCGCTCAGGAAGATATCGAAGATGCAACAAAGCAGAAGTTGGCGATCGTTGCGGCAATGGAAGCGGAGACGAATATTGAGGGGCTGCTCGTGGCAAGCTGCGGATTTAACAATGTCATTGTAACGGTACAAGAGGGCAGCGTCAATGTTGTGATCAATGAGAAGGAGATCGCGAAGGAGGAGGCCGCCAAAGTATTGGAAATTGTGCAGCAGCAGACCGACGAGCCGGCGCAGAACATTAAAATAATGTTGCAGTGATATTTTAAAAGCTTTTCATTTTCGTGAAAGTGGGTGATAGCGCATTGTATTTCAAATTTCCATCTGATATAATCAAACTGAAATAATCTCCAAAAAGCTTAACTCTATGGAGATAACGAGGTGACTGTGATTTGAACACCAGCGATATGAATACGCGGGAAGAGCAAAACGGCAACATATCCTTGGCAAACGACGTCGTAGCCACTATCGCCGGCATCGCCACTGTGGAAGTCGAGGGCGTGGCGGGTATGAGCGGCGGTTTTTCGGGCGGACTTGCGGAACTGCTCGGCAGGAAGAACCTTACGAAAGGCGTAAAGGTTGAGGTCGGCAAAGAAGAATGTGCTATTGATCTCTATATCATAGTGGAATACGGCAGCGAGATTCCCGCAATGTGCCAGAAGATACAGGCAAGCGTCAAAAAGGCCGTCGAAACGATGACCGGACTGCGTGTGGTGGAAACCAATATCCATATCCAGGGCGTTCGCGTGGGTAAAGAATCGCCGGATGATAATAAACGGGTGCATTAAATCCCGCTTTATATGTACGAATGATTTATGAGGTTATAACATGCGTATTTTCATGAGAATCGTATTGACGCTGTATATTCTGTGCGTAATGTTCATCGCGGGAATCACACTCGCCTGCGCATGGTGGTTCATTGCAAAGGATTATCCCGCGTTCTGGCTGGACATGCTGTACGGTGACGGAATGGTTCGACTGATCGTATCGGTAATCGGCATCGCCGTGATTCTTGTCAGCCTTGTGCTGATGTTTTCGGGTATCCGCAAGCGCAAACCGAAGAGTGCGTTCATTGCCGATACGGGAAACGGAGCGGTTTCGATTACGATCAACGCGCTCGAAGAGATGGCAATCCGTCATATGCTTGACAATGAAGCGGTTCGCACCGTGAAGACCGCGGTGAAGGTGAGGGACTTTAAGGCGAGCATCACAGGCCGTCTCGCGGTTGCGGAGGGCACCAATATTCCCGAAACGCTGACGACACTGCAAAAGAGTTTAAAAGAGCATATCGAGCTGCTTGCCGGTATCAAGGTTGGCAAGATATCTCTGCTGGTCGAAAAGACCTCGCAGATTGCAAAGGCGCGTGTTGAATAGTGCCGGACCGGGAGAATGAATTGCTAAAATTCTGGAAAACGAATAAGGGTACAATTATCGGCACGGGGCTGGGGCTGCTCGTCGGCATACTGATATTGACGGCAGGATTTTTTCAGACGCTCTTCCTCGCGGTCTGCGCCGCTATCGGCGCTTTCTTGGGAACGAATACGCGTGTGAAGAAAAGGCTGAAAGAGGTGCTGGACAGGATATTGCCTGACGTTTTTCGGTATAAATGACAGGCGGCTTTATGGATATAATAATAGGATTATCAGTTTCTTAAAAGTCGGAGGAAAATTTTGAGCAGAAGATCGGCCAGAGACACGGCGTTTCGGCTGTTTTACGAGTATTCCGTAACCGGAGCGTTCAATCCCGCAACCATGGATGTGATGCGGGATTGTTTTGATAAAGGCATGAACGACGCTGCGTGGGACTATGTGCGCACGGTGATCGCATCATTTGAGCAAAACGCGCAGGTAATTGACGCGCTGATCGAGGAACACTCTAAAAAATGGAGCATCGCGCATATGGCGCGCGTAGAGCTTTCAATACTGCGCCTCGCCATCACAGAACTGCGTTTTATGGGTGAGGAAATTGCGCCCAGCATCACGATCAACGAATGCGTGGAGCTGGCCAAGCGGTACACGGAAAACTCAGCAAAGTTCGTCAACGGCGTGCTGGCTGCCGTGCTGACGAACGGGAAAGCAACTGCAGAATGAACACACCATGCTTTATTGCGCTGGACACGAGCTGTTATACGACTTCGTTTGCGCTCGTATCGGAAGGAAAGGTACTGCGCGATGCGCGCAAGATGCTGGAGGTGCCGGACGGGGGGCGCGGTCTGCGGCAATCGGAGATGGTGTTTCAGCACATACGAAATATCGAACAGCTTTTCAGCGGTTTCTCCAAAGAAGGATATTTCATTCAGGCGGCGGGCTGCAGCGAAAAGCCCTGCCCGCGCGAAGATTCATACATGCCGGCATTTTGCGTGGGGAAATCTTTT